>NZ_LZLE01000169.1 GCF_001673155.1 Mycobacterium sp. 1423905.2
ACATGCTCGACGATGCCGAACGGCGGGAGCCACCCGGCCCACAGCCGCTGCACCGGGTTGGTCACGCGCCGGTTGAATCGGGCCAGCCCTTGAGGCATTTCCATGCAGCAATCAAACTCTTGTTCCATGGCCTACCTCAAGCCGCCGTGGTTCACCGTGAAGATCTTCAACCGGATAGCGATGGCCACCGGGATCAGCAACAGCGAAACGTTGACCGTGACCACCCGCAGCACCGGGCAACCGCAGCAGATTCCCGTCGTCACCGTCGACGTCGGGGGCACCAAGTACCTGGTGTCGACGCGCGGAGAATCGCAATGGGTCAAAAACGTCCGAGCGAACTCTAAGATCACCGTGACTGACAAATCCGGCGCCACGAAGTACCTGGCCCGCGAGATCCCGGCCGACCAGCGCCCGCCGGTCCTGGCCGCCTATCGCCGCAAGGCTGGAAAAGTCGTCGAGGGATACTTCCGCAAACTGCCCGACCCGGCGGACCACCCGGTGTTCGCGCTCAGCGCGGCGCCGCGCTGAGCGCCGCGGTGTCAGCCCGCGGCGAACAACTACACCCTGTAGTCGAGCTGGTTCGCCGCTGCTGGAACACTGGTTGTCATGGGTACTGACCAGGCGACTCACGCCGCGACCTCGGTCGCGGCGTCGGCCCAGCTGTTCCGGGACGCCTGCACCTTGATTCCCGGCGGGGTGAACTCTCCGGTGCGCGCCTTCACAGCTGTCGGCGGCACCCCCCGCTTCATCACCGAAGCCCATGGGTGCTGGCTCACCGACGCCGACGGCAACCGATACGTGGACCTGGTCAGCTCCTGGGGTCCGATGATCCTCGGGCACGCGCACCCGGCCGTCGTGGACGCCGTCGCCGCGGCCGCCGCCCACGGCCTGTCGTTCGGGGCGCCGACTCCGACCGAAAGTCAGCTGGCCGCCGAAATCATCGGGCGGGTCACGCCGGTGGAGCGGATCCGGTTCGTCAACTCCGGCACCGAGGCGACCATGAGCGCCGTGCGACTGGCCCGCGGGTTCACCGGCCGGTCCAAGATCATCAAGTTCTCCGGCTGTTACCACGGCCATGTCGACGCGTTGCTGGCCGACGCGGGCTCCGGGGTGGCCACCCTGGGACTGCCGTCGACCCCCGGGGTCACCGGCGCGGCCGCCGCCGACACGATCGTGTTGCCCTACAACGACATCGATGCCGTGCGGGAAACCTTCGCCGAGTTCGGCGCGGACATCGCCGCGGTGATCACCGAAGCCAGCCCCGGCAACATGGGCGTGGTCCCGCCCGCGCCCGGTTACAACGCGGCGCTGCGTGACATCACCGCCGCGCACGGCGCGCTGCTGATCATCGACGAGGTGATGACCGGGTTCCGGGTGACCCGAAGCGGTTGGTATGGCATCGATCCCGTCGCGGCGGACCTGTTCACCTTCGGCAAGGTGATGAGCGGGGGGCTGCCCGCCGCGGCGTTCGGCGGGCGCGCCGACGTCATGGAGCGCCTGGCGCCGCTGGGGCCGGTCTATCAAGCCGGGACGCTGTCGGGCAATCCCGTCGCGATGGCCGCCGGACTGGCCACCCTGCGCGCCGCCAACGACGCCGTCTACGCCGCCCTGGACGCCAACGCCGACCGGCTGGCCGCGCTGCTGGCCGAGTCGCTGACCGACGCCGATGTGGCGCACCAGATTCCGCGCGGCGGCAACATGCTCAGCGTGTTCTTCACCGACGCGCCGGTGACCGATTTCGCGTCGGCGCGGGCCAGCGACACCTGGCGGTACCCGGCGTTCTTCCACGCCTTGCTGGACGCCGGCGTCTATCCGCCGTGCAGTGCCTTCGAAGCATGGTTCGTCTCCGCGGCGCTGGACGATGCGGCGTTCGAGCGGATCGCCGCGGCGCTACCCGCGGCCGCGCGGGCCGCCGCCGACGCCCGGAAGGACCCGTCGTGATGGCCGAGCAGACCAGGGTTCACGTGATGCGCCACGGCGAGGTGCACAACCCCACCGGGGTCCTCTACGGCCGGCTGCCCGGGTTCCACCTGTCCGAGCGGGGCCGGGCGCAGGCCGCCGCGGTCGCCGACTTCCTGGCCAACCGCGACGTCGTCGCCGTCATCGCCTCGCCGTTGCAGCGGGCGCAGGAGACCGCCGCGCCGATCGCCGCCAAACACGATCTGCCCGTCGACACCGACCCGGATTTGATCGAGTCGGCGAACTTCTTCGAAGGCCGGCGGGTCAGCCCGGGTGACGGCGCCTGGCGCGACCCGCGGGTGTGGTGGCAACTGCGCAACCCGTTCACCCCGTCGTGGGGCGAGCCGTACACCCAAATCGCCGACCGGATGGCCACCGCGGTGGCCAAGGCGCGCGTCCGCGGCGCGGGCCATGAGGTGGTGTGCGTCAGCCATCAATTGCCGGTGTGGACGCTGCGGCTGTATCTGAGCGGCAGACGGCTGTGGCACGACCCGCGCCGCCGCGAGTGCGGCCTGGCGTCGGTGACCACGCTGACCTATGACGGGGACCGGTTGGTCGACATCGCGTATTCCGAACCGGCGGCGGGCATTTGAGGATGCGGGGGCTGGTGATCGCCGGAGCGGTGGTGGCGGCACTGCTGACCGGCTGTTCCGGGCGGGATGCCGTCGCGCAGGGCGGCACCTTCGAATTCGTGTCGCCAGGCGGAAAGACCGACATCTTCTACGACCCGCCGGCCAGTCGCGGCCGCCCCGGCCCGTTGTCCGGGCCCGACCTCGCCGACCCGTCGCGCACGGTGTCGCTGGACGACTTCGCCGGCCAGGTCGTCGTCGTCAACGTGTGGGGCCAGTGGTGCGGGCCATGCCGGGCCGAGGTCAGCCAACTGCAGCGGGTCTACGACGCCACCCGCACTACCGGCGTGTCCTTCCTGGGCATCGACGTCCGGGACAACAACCGGCAGGCGCCGTTGGACTTCGTCGCCGACCGACACGTCACCTACCCGTCGATCTACGACCCGGCGATGCGCACGTTGATCGCGTTCGGCGGCAAGTACCCGACCACGGTCATTCCCTCCACGCTGGTGCTGGACCGCCAGCACCGGGTCGCGGCGGTGTTCCTGCGCGAGTTGCTGGCCGAGGACCTGCAGCCAGTGGTGGCGCGGGTGGCCGCCGAGAAAAACCCGGCAGGCCAACCTGCGCCGGGGCCGCAATGAGCGGGTTCGCCCACCTCGCCGCCGCCGGGCCGCTGCTGGTGGCGCTCGGAGTGTGCATGCTGGCCGGGTTGGTGTCGTTCGCCTCGCCGTGTGTGGTGCCGCTGGTGCCGGGCTACGTGTCCTACCTGGCGGCCGTGGTCGGTGTTGCCGAGGAAGACGCCGAAGGCGCGGTCAAGGCGCCGCCGGCCGCGCGGTGGCGGGTGGCGGGATCGGCGGCGCTGTTCGTGGCCGGGTTCACCACGGTGTTCGTGTTGGGCACTGTGGTGGTGCTCGGCATGACCACGGCGTTGATCACCAACCAGCTGGTTCTGCAGCGGGTCGGCGGGGTGCTGACCATCGTCATGGGGTTGGTGTTCGTCGGCCTCATCCCGGCGCTGCAGCGCCAAGCCCGGTTCAGTCCGCGGCAGTTCACCACGATCGCGGGGGCGCCGCTGCTCGGCGCGGTGTTCGCGCTGGGCTGGACGCCCTGCCTGGGGCCGACCCTGACCGGGGTGATCACCGTCGCCTCGGCCACCGACGGCGCCAGCGTGGCGCGGGGGATCGCACTGGTAATCGCCTATTGCCTGGGGTTGGGGATCCCGTTCGTCCTGCTGGCGTTCGGTTCGGCGGGCGCGGTGGCCGGGCTGGGCTGGCTGCGCCGGCACACCCGCGCCATCCAGGTGTTCGGCGGTGTGCTGTTGATCGCCGTGGGCGCGGCGCTGGTCACCGGCGTGTGGAACGACTTCGTCTCCTGGCTACGCGACGCGTTCGTCACCGACGTGAGGCTACCGATTTGACCGCCCCCCACCCCGCGCGAGCAGACGCAAAATCGCACGAAACGGCGCCCAACCGTGCGATTTTGCGTCTGCTCGCGCAGAGGGTGCGCAACACCTGGCGGTCGTTGACCTCGATGGGGACGGCGCTGGTGCTGCTGTTCCTGCTCGCGCTCGGCGCCATCCCCGGGGCACTGCTGCCGCAGCGCAGCCTCAACGCCGGCAAGGTCGACGAATACCTCAAGACGCACCCGCTGCTCGGCCCCTGGCTGGACCGGGTGCAGGCCTTCGACGTGTTCTCCAGCTTCTGGTTCACCGCCATCTACGTGCTGCTGTTCGTCTCGCTGGTGGGCTGCCTGACGCCGCGCATGATCGAACATGCCCGCAGCCTGCGCGCCACACCCGTGCCCGCGCCGCGCAACCTGTCGCGGCTGCCCAAACACGCCGAGACCCAACTGGCCGCCGAACCCGACAAAGTCAACGACCTGGCGAACACCATCGCCGGACGGCTACGCGGCTGGCGCACCAACATCGCCCAGCACGACCACACCGCCGAGATCTCCGCCGAAAAGGGCTACTTGCGCGAATTCGGCAACATCGTCTTCCATTTCTCCCTGCTCGGCCTGCTGGTCGCGGTCGCCGTCGGCAAACTGTTCGGCTACGAGGGCAACGTCATCGTCATCGCCGACGGCGGACCCGGGTTCTGCTCGGCATCGCCGGCCGCATTCGACTCCTTCCGCGCCGGCAACACCGTCGACGGCACCTCCCTGCACCCGATCTGTGTGCGGGTTAACAACTTTCAGGCGCACTATCTGCCCAGCGGGCAGGCCACTTCGTTCGCCGCCGACATCGACTACCAGTCCGGGACCGACCTGACGGCCAACACCTGGCGCCCCTACCGGCTGGAGGTCAACCACCCGCTGCGCATCGGCGGCGATCGGGTGTACCTGCAGGGTCACGGCTACGCCCCGACCTTCACCGTCACCTTCCCCAACGGCCAGACTCGCACGTCCACCGTGCAGTGGCGCCCGGACAACCCGCAGACCCTGCTGTCGTCGGGGGTGGCGCGCATCGACCCGCCCGCCGGCAGCTACCCCAGCGCCGACGAGCGCCGCAAACACCAGATCGCGATCCAGGGTCTGCTGGCCCCGACCGAGCAACTCGACGGCACCCTGCTGTCGTCGCGTTTCCCAGCGCTGAACGCGCCGGCGGTGGCCGTCGACATCTACCGCGGCGACACCGGGCTGGACACCGGACGGCCGCAGTCCCTGTTCAACCTGGATCCCAAGCTGATCGAGCAGGGCCGGCTGACCAAGGAGAAGCGGGTCAACCTGCGGGTGGGTGATCAGGTCCGCATCGACCAGGGCCCGGCGGCGGGCACCGTGGTCCGCTTCGACGGCGCGGTTCCCTTCGTCAACCTGCAGGTATCGCATGACCCGGGGCAAACCTGGGTGCTGGTCTTCGCGATCACCATGATGGCCGGCCTGCTGGTCTCGCTGCTGGTGCGCCGGCGCCGGGTGTGGGTTCGCCTGGCCCCGGTGTCCGAGGCGCCGGGTACGGTAAGCGTCGAACTCGGCGGCTTGGCGCGCACCGACAACTCCGGGTGGGGTGACGAGTTCGAGCGGCTGACCGAGCGGCTGCTGGCCGGGCTGGCCGATCCGGCCGTCCCCACGTCGACAACGTCAACGTCGAAAAAGTCAACAACCACATCGCAGGTGGACGTCACATGAACACCCCCAACATCAATATCGGTCTGGCCAGGTACTCCGACTGGGCGTTCACCTCGGCCGTCGTCGCCTTGGTGGTCGCGCTGCTGCTACTGGCCTTCGAGCTGGCCTACGTCCGTGGCCGCCGGGTCGAAGACCGCGAACTGGTGCCGGCCGGGCCGGTGGCCAGCGACGGCGCCACCCCGGGCATCGTCGTGGACGCGCCCCGGCGCCCGTTCGACGAACGCGTCGGGCGGGCCGGTCTGGCCGTGGCCTACCTCGGCATCGCGTTGCTGCTGACCTGCATCGTGCTGCGCGGTCTGGCCACCCTGCGGGTGCCGTGGGGCAACATGTACGAGTTCATCAACCTGACCTGCCTGTCCGGGCTGATCGCCGGGGCCGTCGTGTTGCGCCGCCCGCAGTACCGGCCGCTGTGGGTCTTCCTGCTGGTGCCGGTGCTGATCTTGCTGACGGTGTCCGGACGCTGGCTCTACGCCAACGCTGCCCCGGTGATGCCGGCGCTGCAGTCTTACTGGTTGCCCATTCACGTGTCGGTGGTCAGCCTGGGCTCCGGAGTGTTCCTGGTGGCCGGGATCGCCAGCATCCTGTTCCTGCTGCGCACCTCCCGGTTCGGCGAGGCCGGTGCCGACGGGCGGCTGGCGCGGATGGTGCAGCGGTTCCCCGACGCCCAGACGCTGGACCGAATCGCCTACCGCACCACGATTTTCGCGTTTCCGGTATTTGGCTTCGGAGTGATCTTCGGCGCCATCTGGGCCGAGGAGGCCTGGGGCCGGTACTGGGGGTGGGACCCCAAAGAGACCGTCTCGTTCATCGCCTGGGTGGTCTACGCGGCGTACCTGCATGCCCGCTCGACGGCGGGCTGGCGGGACCGAAAAGCGGCCTGGATCAACGTCGTCGGGTTCGTGGCCATGGTGTTCAATCTGTTCTTCGTTAACCTGGTGACCGTCGGCCTGCACTCGTATGCGGGCGTCGGCTGATCGTCGCCAATCCGACGAGTCGAGTACCAACAAGGGCCATTACAAGGGGGAAGCGGGCAGGTGTCAGAGCATCCGACGTCAGGAACGCCTACGAACTACGAGGGAAACGCCGGCACAGATCAGCCGACCATGCAGCTGCCCAGCCAGCCGCCGGCCCCCGCCGACTCCGGCGATACCGCGACCCGGGCGTTCGCCGGATTCCGCACTGAACGACGCCACCCGGGACCGGACACCGCCGCGGCCCCAACGGCGCCCACCGCCGAGGCACCGCCCGCGCCGCAGTGGGACCCGGGGCCGGCTACCGGCCCGGTGACCAGCGCGCCGCGGGTCGACCCGACCGCCTACGGCGCCTACTACACCGAGCCGGTGACCCGGGCCGAACGGCCGGTCGAACCGCAGTACCGTCCGGAACTGGTTCCGCAGTCGCCGTATCCGGAACTGTCCACCACCATGCTGTTGCGACCGGTCAAGCCGCCGCCATCGGAGGGCTGGCGTCGGCTGCTCTACGTGTTGTCCGGTCAGCTGATCAATGTGGGGGAGGGCCCGCGGGCCACCCGCTACAACAACCTGGTCGCGCAGGTGAACCGGCCGCTGCGCGGCTGCTATCGGGTGGCCGTGCTCTCGCTCAAGGGCGGCGTCGGCAAGACCACGATCACCGCCACCCTCGGCGCCACCTTCGCCTCGGTGCGCGGTGACCGGGTGGTCGCGGTGGACGCCAACCCCGACCGCGGCACCCTGAGCCAGAAGATCCCGCTGCAGACCTCGGCCACGGTGCGCCACCTGCTGCGCGACGCCCAGCGCATCGAGCGCTACAGCGACGTGCGGGGATACACCTCACAAGCACCCAGTGGGCTGGAAGTGTTGGCGTCGGAGACCGATCCCACCGCGTCGGAGGAATTCAGCGCCGACGACTACACCCGCACCCTGGAAATCCTGGAACGCTACTACGGTCTGGTCCTCACCGACTGCGGCACCGGGCTACTGCATTCGGCGATGTCGGCGATCCTGGCCAAGTCGGACGCGCTGATCGTGGTCGCCTCGGGATCCATCGACGGCGCCCGCAGCGCCTCGGCGACCCTGGACTGGCTGGAGGCACACGGCCACGAGGACTTCGTGCGCAATTCCATCGCGGTGATCAACGCCGTCCGGTCGCGCACCGGCAAGGTGGACATGCAGAAGGTGGTCGAGCACTTCGCCCGGCGCTGCCGCGCGGTGCGCTTGGTGCCCTTCGACGCGCATCTGGAAGAAGGCGCCGAGATCGATCTGGACCGGCTGAAGAGGTCGACGCGCGAAGCGCTCATCGAGTTGGCCGCCGTCGTGGCCGATGGGTTTCCCGCCGACCAGCGGCAGCTCAGTCCGAACTTCGTTTAGCGGGGGTTGTTGTCCCCGTGTCCCAACCGCCACAGGAACTCCGGGTCGTCGTCGGGTCCGATGACGCGAGTCTTCGGGCGGCTTTGCTGCGACCGCGTCGCGCGCCAGCCAATGTAGATCAGCGTCCCCAACACCAGGACAACGAGCAGGTAAACCACTCAACACCTCCTTGTTGCGAATATACCCGCGCGTCAGGTTCAGGCCATGTCAGAAGCGCCTAGCGAGAAGGCGGCTCAGCACCGCGGCGCCGTGGACGTGGCGGTGTACGCGGTGGCTCGGCTGCTGCTGTTCGTGGTGCTCACCGCCGCCATCTACGGGGTGGCGCGGCTGTTGGGGCTCGCGGAGTTCCCGATCGTGGTGGCCGCGCTGTTCGGTCTGATCATCGCGATGCCCTTGGGCATGTGGGCGTTCGGCCCGCTGCGCCGGCGCGCTACCGCCGCGCTGGCGGTCGCCGGCGAACGGCGGCGCCGGGAACGCGACCAGCTGCGCGCGCGATTGCGCGGCGAGCCCGGCGCGGAGCCTTCCGACGAGGCAACGCCGGAGCAGCTCTGACCGTCAGCCCTGCGGCATCCGCACGACCTGCGCGGCGTAGCTCAGGCCGGCGCCGTACCCCAACAGCAAAGCCAGGTCCCCGGGTCGGGCCGCGCCGGTGGCCAACAGCTGGGACATGGCCAGCGGGATGGATGCCGCGGAGGTGTTGCCGGTGTGCTCGATGTCGTTGGCGATCACGGCATCCGGGCGTAACTCGAGATTCTTGGCGAGCAGCTCGTTGATGCGCGTGTTGGCCTGATGCGGCACGAAGACGTCGATCTCGTTGGGTTTGACCCCCGCGGCGTCCAACGCCTGTTGACCGACCTTGACCATTTCGAAGGCCGCCCAGCGGAACACCGCTGTGCCCTCCAGCCGGACGAACGGGCGCGGCCCGGTCGGGTTCTGCGCGTGGGTGATCCAGTCGATGTCTTGGCGGATGGCCGAAGCCTGCTCGCCGTCGCTGCCCCACACCGTCGGCCCGATGCCGCGAGTCGGCGTCTCGCCCAGCACGACCGCGGCAGCGCCGTCGGCGAAGATGAAGCAGTTGCTGCGATCGGTCATGTCCATCGTGGGGGACAGCTTCTCCGAGCCGATCACCAGCATCGTGCGGGCGCTTCCGCCGCTGATCATGTCCGCGGCCAGGCCCAGTCCGTAGCCGAAGCCGGCGCAACCCGCCGAGATGTCGAACGCGGGGACGCCCTGAGTGCCCAACGCCGCCGCGACCATCGGCGCGCAGGCCGGGGTCTGCAGGAAGTGGGTGCTGGTCGCGACGATGACGCCGTCGATGTCGCAGCCGTCGAGTTCAGCCGTGGCCATGGCCTGGCGGCTGGCTTCGATCGCCATGGACGCCGCCGACTCGTCCTGCGCGGCGAACCGTCGGGTCTTGATGCCGGTGCGGCTGTAGATCCATTCGTCGGAGGAGTCGATGTGCTGGCATATCTCGTCGTTGGTCACCACCCGCTCGGGCCGGTAGGCCCCCACACTGAGCAGTCCGACGCTGCTGGCGCCACTGGTCGAGGCGATTTCGGTCATACCCATCCTCTGTTGTGTCGTGTCCTGGTCGGGGGTGCGTCCTGGGCGACGACACGCCGCTGCGGCCCGCCCGCCACGCGCAGTCGAAGCCGTGGGCGCACGCTCACGCCGCCGTCACAGCCAGTGCCGCCGCCACCGCGACGGCCCACACCACCATGGCCAGCCCGGTGTCCCGCAGCACCGGAATCAACTGCGCCCCACCCCGGCCCGAACGCACCGGCCCGGCGGCGCGCAGCGCCAACGGCGTGGCGACCAGACCCACCGCGCACCACGGTGTGGCAGCCATAAGCACCACCGTGGCAATGCCCGCGGTGGACAGCAGCAGTTGGTAGAGCACCCGGGTGCGGGCGTCGCCCAGCCGCACCGCCAGTGTGATCTTGTTCGCCCGGGAGTCGGTGGGGATGTCGCGCAGATTGTTGGCGACCAGCACCGACGACGACAACGCGCCGGTCGCCACCGCCAGCACCACACCCACCCAGTCGACGCGCATCGCCTGGGTGTACTGCGTGCCCAACACCGCGACCAGGCCGAAGAACACGAACACCGCCAGCTCCCCGAAGCCCAAGTAGCCGTAGGGTTTCGACCCGCCGGTGTAGAGCCAGGCCCCGGCGATGCAGGCCACGCCGATCGCGATCAGCCACGGCGAACTGACCAACGCCAGCGCCAGCCCCGCCACCCCGGCGACCACCAGACACCCGATCGCCGCGATCAACACCGCGCGCGGGGCCGCCAGTTTCGACCCCACCAGCCGCATCGGGCCGGCCCGGTCGTCGTCGGTGCCGCGGATGCCGTCGGAGTAGTCGTTGGCGTAATTGACCCCGACGATCAGGGCCAGCGCCACCGCCAGCGCCAGCAGCGCCTTCCACCAGACCGCCCCGTGCAACCAGGCCGCCGCGCCGGTGCCTGCGACCACCGGCGCCACCGCATTGGGCAAGGTGCGAGGACGGGCCCCGGCGATCCACTGCGCGAAACTGGCCACTTAGGCATCCTGCCTCATGCACCACAATGAGCTGATGCTCGGAGTGATCGGCGGCAGCGGCTTCTACACGTTCCTCGACGCTGACGTGCGCACCGTCGTCCCGGTCACGCCCTACGGTCCGCCCAGCGCCCCCATCACCATCGGCGTCGTCGGCGACCACGACGTCGCGTTCCTGCCCCGGCACGGAGCCAAGCACGAGCATTCGGCGCACACCGTGCCGTACCGGGCCAACATGTGGGCACTGCGCGCGCTCGGGGTGCGCCGGGTGTTCGCGCCGTGCGCGGTGGGCAGCCTGGACCCCGAGCTGGGCCCGGGCGCCATCGTGGTGCCCGACCAGCTCGTCGACCGCACTCGCGGGCGCGCCGACACCTACTTCGACACCGGCGGCGTGCACGCCAGCTTCGCCGACCCGTACTGTCCGACGTTGCGCGCGACGGTCACCGGCCTGCCCGACGTGGTCGACGGCGGCACCATGGTGGTTATCCAAGGCCCGCGGTTTTCCACCCGCGCGGAGAGCCGGTGGTTCGCTGCGGCGGGCTGCACCCTGGTCAACATGACCGGTTACCCGGAGGCGGTGCTGGCCCGGGAACTCGAATTGTGTTACGCCGCAATCGCTTTGGTGACCGATGTGGACGCCGGGGTGGCCGTGGGGGAGGGCGTCAAAGCCGCCGACGTGTTCGCCGGGTTCGGGGAGAATGTGCAACGACTGAAGGATCTGGTGCGCGCGGGGATCGACCGCGTCGCCGCCGAACGCACCTGCACACACTGCCAGCACCACGCCGGGGTCGCGTTACCGTTCGAGTTGCCATGAGGGTGCTGCTGACCGGCGCGGCCGGTTTCATCGGGTCGCGGGTGGATGCTGCGCTGCGCGCGGCTGGGCACGAGGTGATCGGTGCGGACGTGCTGCTGCCCGCCGCGCACGGCCCCGACGCGGTGCTGCCCGACGGGTGCCACCGGGTGGACGTCCGCGACGCCGACGCGCTGGCGCCGCTGCTGGCCGGGGTGGACCTGGTGTGCCATCAGGCCGCGATGGTGGGCGCCGGCGTCGACGCCGCCGACGCGCCCGAGTACGGCGGCCACAACGATTTGGCGACCACGGTGTTGCTGGCGCAGATGTACGCCGCCGGCGTCACCCGGCTGGTGCTGGCCTCGTCGATGGTGGTGTACGGGCAGGGCCGCTACCGGTGCCCGCAGCACGGCGACGTCGACCCGTTGCCGCGCCGGCGGACCGATTTGGACGCCGGCATCTTCGAGAACCGCTGCCCGCTGGGCGGCGAGGAGTTGCAGTGGCAACTGGTCGACGAGGACGCCGCGCTGCGGCCCCGCAGCCTGTACGCGGCCAGCAAGACGGCGCAGGAGCACTACGCGCTGGCGTGGGCGGAATCCACCGGCGGCTCTGTGGTGGCGCTGCGCTACCACAACGTCTACGGACCGGGGATGCCGCGCGACACCCCGTACTCCGGGGTGGCCGCCATCTTCCGGTCGTCGCTGGAAAAAGGGGAGCCGCCGCGGGTCTTCGAAGACGGCGGCCAGATGCGCGACTTCGTCCACGTCGACGACGTCGCCGCGGCGAACCTGGCCGCGGCCGCCACCGATCGCGGCGGCTTCACCGCGGCCAACGTCTGCAGCGGCCGGCCCATCTCGATCCTGGAGGTCGCCGCCGCGCTGTGCGAGGCGCGCAGCGGCCCGGACGGCGCCCTGACGCCCGTCGTCACCGGCCAGTACCGCAGCGGCGACGTGCGCCACATCGTCGCCGATCCCGCGCGGGCCGCCGACCTGTTGGGCTTCCTAGCGGCCATCGAACCCCGAGACGGGCTGCGCGAGTTCGCTTTCGCCCCGCTGCGCTGAGCGCTAGGACGAACCGCCCGGCGGGCGGAAAATCTTGGGCGGCGCCTGCTGCGCGGATTCGGTGGACCGGAAGATCCGCGGGGAGCGGCCCGCGCCGCCGGAGAGCACCGTGGTGGGCGCGTCGTCGCCGTCGCCGGCGGCCCCGAACTGCGTCGTCCTGGCCTCCGAGGGCGGCGGGGGACCGCCGGGCCGGCGCTGACCGGGGCCGGTGCCCGCCGGCCGCGGCGCCGGGCGCCGACGACGCAGCCGCCGCCGCAGCGGACGGATGCGGGCGGCGACGATGACCCCAGCCACGATGGCCAGCGCCAAAAAGCACAGCGTCACGTCGAAGACGCTGGTGATCTGCTGAGCCAGGTTGTTGCCGTAAACCGGGTTGGGTGTCGCGCCCGGGGCGGTTTCGAACCGCGGCGCCAACACATCTTCCACGATCAGGCGGCACACGGTGAGCGCGAACAGGAACCCGCTCAACGCCGCCACCAGCCGCGGCCGCAGCGCCCGGTTGCCCAGGTTGATCCGCAGCCAGAACGCCAACACCGCGGTGGTCAGGTCGAACGCGGCCATGGTCATCGTGTCGTAGCGGGACAACGGGTAGTTCAGCAGCACCGCGACCACCAGGTCGGTCAGCCGCATCAGCACCGAGCCCACCGCCCAGACACCGATGAGCAGCAAGCCTTTCCGGATAGCCTCGCGCCACACCTCGCGGTCGGCCCGCAGCCCCTCCAGGCTGAACAAGGTGACCGGGACGAACAACGCCGCGGCTGCCGCCCACGCCAGATAGCCTTCGTAGCCCACCCCCGCCGTCGAGGTGTTCTGCGCGATCCCGTGGAATGCGTCGAGTTCGCGGCCGATGGGCAGCAGCCACACCAGGATGCCGGCAAGCAGCGACGAGGCGCCCAGCGCCAGCATCGCGAACCGGGCCGGCCTGGTGGCCTGCAGGATCCACCGGGAGGCGACCAGTACGGCCGCCAACGCCACCACGCCATAGACCACCGCGGTGATGATGACCGCGATGTTCTGCGTGCCGAACGACGTAGAACCGTCGGCGCCGCGCAACGCATACCGGATGCGCCAGCACAGGTTGAACCCGGAACTCAGCGAGGCGCCGAACATCGACGCGTAGCCGATGATGCGGGCGGCGCGCAGCCAGCCGCGGTGCTGGGTGTCGTCGACGGTCGGCGCAAGGAGCAGCGGCTGGGCGGCCAGTAGCGAACCGGCGACGCCCAACCAGGCACCCGGGCCGATCCCGCCCGCGACATGCACGGTGCCGCCGAACCGGACGGTTTCGACGGCGTCGTAGACGACGAATGCCAGCACCAGCAGCAAATACGGCACATTGAGCACCAGGCGCAGCCGGCCGGCCGTCACAGGGTTGATGCGGCGCGACACGACGATCGATGTCAGCGACAGCAACGTCACCACCGCCAGCACCAGCCAGATCAATCCGCTGCTGTCGGGGACACCGAGACCGAAATAGAGATTCCACGGGAAGAGCAGCGCCAGGATGATCAGCACACCGGCGACCACGTCACGCAGCGTGTTACGCCGGCGCGTCAGGTGACCGGGTGCGGGCTGACCCGGAAACGATAGGTGACCCGACCCGGCGCCCGGTGGACCCGGCGGTGTTTGCCGTGCCCGTGCTCCGGTGATGGGGCCGGTCGGTGTGTCGTCGCTGTTCACGCTCACAATGTCCCCCGGGTCTGTAGGGCGGTTGCTGGGCGGGCAGGTTCGGTACTGCCGCGAGGGAACCCCCTGCCGGGTCCGCTGCGTTGTTCGGTTGCGAACATATTCTCCGTTCGGAAGACACCGCAGTGGCTGTGAGCAGGCTATGAAGACGATCAGCTTCACCAATGACCGTCCCCGCGGGTCGGGAATCCCGGTTACGCTGCGCTCATAGAGGAACCTTTGTCGCCCGAATGACGAATATTGCCGACGGTATCGAAGTGTAATGATGCCGGGACATTGCTGGTTGCGGGGTAGCCGGCCGAAGGAGAGGCCTAATGGACGTCGTTTTGGGGGTCGCAGTCACCGGCCAAGTCGCGCGCCTGGCCATGGTGGACGCGGCGGCCCGCGGTAACCCGGTGATCGACGAGTCGGCGGTCGACCTCGCCGACAATCCGGTCGGAGCCCTGACCGAGACGGTGGTGGGCACCAACCGGTTGCTGGCCGACGAGAATCACCGGCTGGTCGCGACCCGGCTGATCTGGACCGACCACGCCAAGGCCGACCAGTTGCGTCAGGCGCTGGACTCGTCCGGGGTGCCCGATGTCGAGGTGCTGTCGGAGTCCGACGCGGCGACGGCGCTGCTACGTACGGCCGGTGCCGGGTCGGCGGTGCTGCTGCTCGGCGACCAGACGGCGAGCCTGGCCATGCCGAGTGCTCAGCAAAGCTCCTTCGACGACCAGGCCCCGCCGACCATGATGGCCGCGGCGCCGCACGGCGCCGACGCCACGTCGACGTTCGACACCCTGATGGCCTCGATTCCCGACCAGAGCAGCACCCCGGACCAGGTCGTGGTGGTCGGCTCGTCGGCGGAGCAGACCCAGATGTTCGCCGACCAGCTCAGCAGCGGCGACCAGACCATGCAGGTCCAGATCCCCGACGATCCCACCTTCGCGCTGGCCCGCGGCGCGGCCCTGGCCGCCGCGACCGCCGCCCACCCGGCGCTGCCCGCGGACGCCACCATGGCCGCCGCCGCCCTGCCCGCCGACGCGACGATGGCCGCCGGGGCGGTGCCCATGGACGCGACCATGTCCGCGCCCGCGGTCGGCCCGGATGCGACCACCTTCCTGCCGCCCGCGCAGGGCGCGCCCAGCTCGGAGGATGAGCAGCTGGCCTACTCGCAGGCCGGTGACTACGAACTGCTGCCGGTCGAGCCGATGGACGGCTACGACGAGTACGAGGAATACGACGACGTCGCCGACGACGAGGTCGCCGGGGATCGCCCCGAGCGGCTGAACCGGCGTTCCTTGCTGATCGGCAACGCGGTCGTGGCGTTCGCCGTCGTCGGGTTCGCTTCGCTGGCGGTCGCGGTGGCGGTCACCGTCCGGCCCACCGCGGCGTCGCAGCCGGTGGAAGGCCACCAGAACGCCCAGCCGGGCAAATTCATGCCGCTGCTGCCGACGCAACAGCAGGCGCCGGTCCCGCCGCCGCCGATCGATGCCCCCAACGCCGGGTTCCAGGGCGGCACCATCCCGGTCCAGAACGTGCTGCCCGGCCCGGGCGTCGTGCCGGGAACCGGTGGTGGGGCTCCGGCCGCGCCGGTCCCGGCCGCCCCGGCGCCCGTACCGGCGCCGGTCGCCCCGCCCGTGGTGCCGGTCCCGGCGCCGCTGCCGGTGCCGATCTTCATCCCGTACCCGGGCTGGCAGCCGGGCATGCCGACCTACGGCCCGTACCCGACCTACCCGACGGCGCCGACGCCGACGACGACGATCCCGACCACGCCGCCCACGACACCGCCCACCACGCCGGTGACCACGAAGCCGAGCACGCCGGAGACGACGCCGCCGACGACGCCGGTCACCACGCAACCGGTCACGCCGAAGACGACGACGGTTCCGCCCACCACGGTGGCCCCGACCACGGAGGCGCCGACGACCGCCGCGCCCAAGCCGACGCAGGCCCCGACCCAGCAGACGCAGGTGCCGACCCAGCAGACGCAGGTGCCGACCCAGGCGCCCACGCAACGGGTCCCGACTCAGGCGCCGACCCAGCAGCAGACCGTGGCACCCAAGCCGGTGCAGCCGGCGCCCAAGCCTCCCTCTGGCGGCGGGTCCGGTGGTGGCATCGGTGGCGGGTCCGGCGGGGGCAGCGG
Organism: Mycobacterium sp. 1423905.2; assembly: GCF_001673155.1. Classification (GTDB taxonomy): domain Bacteria; phylum Actinomycetota; class Actinomycetes; order Mycobacteriales; family Mycobacteriaceae; genus Mycobacterium. The sequence continues at coordinate 16,198 of NZ_LZLE01000169.1, forward strand.
CGGCGGTCGCGGCGGGGGCGGACACTTCCCGGGCTTCGGAGCGCGCCCCTAGAGTCGGTGGGCGTGCCCGACGATGCCGTGACAGTGGTGCTGCCCTGCCTCAACGAGGAGGAGTCGCTGCCGGCGGTGCTGGCTGCGATCCCGCCCGGCTACCGGGCGCTGGTGGTGGACAACAACAGCACCGATGACACCGCCGCGGTGGCCGCCCGGCACGGCGCCCAGGTCGTCGCCGAACCGCGGCCGGGCTACGGCGCGGCGGTGCACGCCGGCGTGGTCGCCGCGGACACACCGGTCGTCGCGGTCATCGACGCCGACGGCTCGATGGATCCGGCCGATCTACCCCGGCTCGTCGCCGCGCTCGACCGGGGCGCCGACCTGGTGACCGGGCGGCGCCGACCCGTGCCGGGACTGCACTGGCCGTGGGTGGCCAGGGTCGGGACCGTGGTGATGAGCTGGCGCTTGCGCACTCGGCACCGCTTGCCGGTGCACGACATCGCGCCCATGCGGGTCGCGCGCCGCCAAGCGCTGCTGGACCTCGGCGTCACCGACCGCCGGTCGGGCTATCCCTTGGAATTGCTGGTCCGCGCCGCCGCGGCGGGTTGGCGGGTGGTCGAACTGGACGTCAGCTACGGCCCGCGCACCGGCGGCAAATCCAAGGTGAGCGGATCGCTGCGGGGCAGCGTTATCGCGATTCTGGACTTCTGGAAGGTGATTTCGTGACGCTGCCGGTCACCGCGCTGGTGGTGGCCAAGGCGCCGCAGCCCGGGCGCGCCAAGACGCGGTTGGCGGCCGCGGTCGGCGACCGGGTGGCCGCCGAAATCGCCGCGGCCGCGTTGCTGGACACCCTCGACGCGGTGGCCGCCGCGCCGGTCGCGGCCCGGGTGGTGGCCCTGACCGGCGATCTGGACAGCGCGGCCGGGGCCGCCGACATCCGGCAGCGACTGCAAGCGTTCAGCGTCATCGCCCAACGCGGGCACGACTTCGCCGACCGGCTGGCCAACGCACACGCCGACGCCGGCCAAGACGGGCGGCCGGTCCTGCAGATCGGCATGGACACCCCGCAGGTGACTGCCGAGCTGCTGGGTGACTGCGCGGAGCGGTTGCTGCACTGCCCGGCGGTGCTCGGCATGGCCGCCGACGGCGGGTGGTGGGTGCTGGGCGTGCGGTCACCGGCCGCGGCCGAATGCCTGCGCGGTGTTCCCATGTCCGTGCCGCAAACCGGAGAGCTGACGCGGAAAGCACTGCGCGACAACGGAATCGGTGTGACAGCCGTGCAGGAACTGGCCGACGTGGACGTCGTCGAAGATGTCGCGCTGGTGCGGGCGGCGTGCGCGCCGGACAGCCGTTTCGCGCGAGTCACCCGCGCCGCTGGTCTGTGATCAAACGCACCCACCGCCCGACCATCCCGACGGCGAACACCGCCAACCCGGCCGCTACCGAGGTCCAGGGCAGTGTTGCGACCAACACCAGACATCCGATCAGTCCGGCCACACTGAGGATTCGTAACCAGCCGCCGCTGGGCAGGGTGTAGGCGGCGGCGTTGGCGATCGCGTAGTAGATCAGCACCCCGAACGAGGAGAAGCCGATCACCCCGCGCAGGTCGATCGTGGCCGCCAGCACGCAGACGACGACCGCCAGCGCGATCTCGGCGTGGTGCGGCACCTGATAGCGCGGATGCACCGCCGCCAGCCAGCCGGGCAGATCGCGATGACGGGCCATCGCCAGCGTGGTGCGTCCGACCCCGGCGATCAACGCCAGCAGCGCGCCCAGGCTGGCCAACACCCCACCCACGGCCACCACCGGCAGTAGCGACGAGCCGTCCACCGCGCGCAGCGCCTCGGCCAATGGTGCGGTCGCACCGGCCAGCCGAGCGGGTCCGGCGGCCAGCAGCACCGCCACGCCCACCACCAGGTAAACCACCACGGCGATGCCCAACGCGATCCCGATCGCCCTCGGGATGGTGCGAGCCGGGTCCCGCACTTCCTCGCCCATCGTCGCGATGCGCGCGTAACCGGCGAAGGCGAAGAACAACAGCCCCGCCGACTGCAACACCCCGTACCCGGTGACGTGCGACCAGCCCGCGGTCAGATGCGACGGTCCGGGCCTGGCCACCACGATGCCGACGACCACCACGGCGAGCGCAATCAGCGTGCAGACCACCAGGATTCGGGCCAGCAGCGCGGTCTTGGTGACACCGCGATAGTTCAGCGCGGTCAGCGCCAGCACCGCCGCCACCGCCACGGCGCGCTGCGCCCACTGCGGTCCGGGGATGGCGTACGACGCCAGGGTCAACGCCATCGCCGCGCACGAAGCCGTCTTACCGACGACGAAACCCCACCCGGCGATGAAGCCCCACCACGGTCCGAGCCGTTCGCGCCCGTAGAGGTAGGTGCCGCCGGACATCGGATAGCGCGCGGCCAGTCGGGCCGACGCGGTGGCGTTGCAGTACGCGATCGCCGCGGCCAGAACCAGCCCGATCAGCAGGCCGACGCCGGCGGCCTGGGCTGCCGGCCCGAAGGCCGCGAACACTCCAGCGCCCATCATCGAACCCAGCCCGATCACCACCGCGTCGGTGGTGCCCAGCCGGCGTGCCAGTGTCGATTCGTCCATCCTGCCTACCAATTCGTGAAGATGACGCTGTTGATCAGCACCGCCCCAGTGGCGTTGGCCGCCAACGACATACGGTGCCAGCGCGCCGGCAGCAGTGCCGGGGCGGCCGTCAACCAGATGGTGAAGGGCAACCAGATGCGTTCGGTTTCAGCCTTGCTCAGCATGCTCAAGTCGGCGCACACGATCGCGGCCAGCATCGCCAGCAGCACCAGGTAATAGCCCGATCGGCGGCGGATGGCGTCCCGGTCGAACAACCGGCTGATCCCGGCCACGCTGCCCAAACCCACCGCACACACCGTGCACGCCAGGTTCGCCCAGCCCCAGTATTGGAACGGCCGGTCCTTGGCGACGCCCTGCCAATACCGTTGCTGCACCAGCTGATAACCGTCGAACCAGAAGAACCCGGCGACGGCGAAGGCGACGGCCACCGCCAGCGCGGTGAGGACCGCCGGCCCCAGCGCCCGCAGCGCGGTTCGCCAGCCCGGCGCCGACACCAGCACCGCCAACGCCGGCAGACCCATCAGCAGCAATCCGTAGTTGACGAACACCCCCCAGCCGAGCAGCAGACCGGCCGCGGCCGCCACCAGAACCGGGTAGCGCACCGGGCCGTGCACCGCCAGCGACAGCAGCGCCAAGCCCCATGCCGCCACTCCGGCGAAGTAGCCGTCCGCCGACACCGCGACCCAGATCGCCGTCGGCGCCACCGCCACGAACGGTGCCACCCGCCGCGCCAACTGCTCGTCGGCCAGGGCCCGCACCCCGACGACCACCGCCGCGGCCGCGCTGGAACCCACCAGCAGGCACAGCAGCCCGGCCCACGCCCCGCCGCCCAGACCCAACCGGTCCAGCCACACGAACGTCAACAGCGCGCCGGGCGGGTGCCCGGACACATGGGTCACCCAAGAGTCGGGCTGGAAGTCGAGGATCCGGCCGGCGAACGACCGCAGGGTGGCCGCAATGTCGGTGACGCCGGGGACTTGGTGCAGATACTCGTCGCGGGTGGTCAACCGGCCGGCGAAGCCGCGCTGCCACCCGTCGATCATGGCCAGGGAAAACGCCCATGCGCAGGCGGTGCCCCACGTGCCGACGGTCAGCGCCCGCCACGGAAGCCGTTGCGCGACGGTGAATCCCCATCCCACGACCGCGACGGCCAGGGCAACCGCGGCCACCGTGCCCCAACCGGCGTGCAGGTCCCAGTACCCGAAGATCGGCGCGGCGCCGGATCGCGACCCGAACCGCTCCAGCCCGATGTCAGAGCGCGGCTTGACCCCGACGTTCAACCGGGGCAGGACGACGGCTGCGGCCACCAGCACCAGCCCCGCCGCAACGGCCCCCACTTCCCGACGCGCGATCCTCACGGTCAGTCAGCCTATTGAGTCGGCTCGGCGAACCGGCGCGCCAGCGCCCCCCGGTCCACCTTGCCGATGCCGCGACGCGGCAGTTCGTCGACGATATGCAGCTGCCGAGGTGCGGCCGTGGCGTTCAGGCTGGCGGCGACGTGGGCGCGCAGGTCCTCCAGGGTCGGCGTCGCGCAGCCGTCCCGGACCACCACCACCGCCACCACCCGCTGTCCGAGCCGGTCGTCGGCCACCCCGAACACGGCACAGTCGCGCACCGCGGGATGGCTGCCCAGCGCGGCCTCCACCGGGCCGGGCAGGACGGTCAGCCCGCCAGTGCTGATCGCGTCATCGACGCGGCCCAGCACCGTCAAGACACCCGAATCATCCAGCGCGCCAACGTCGTCGGTGTAGAACCAACCCGGCTCGGCGAACGGGTCGGGGGCCACCGGGTTGCGGTAGCCCTTGGCCAGCATCGGCCCACCGATCGCGATGCGGCCCTCGCGCAGCAGGCGTACCCGCACACCGTCCAGCGGGAGTCCGTCGTAAACGCAGCCGCCCGCGGTCTCGCTCATTCCGTAGGTCCGCACGACGGTGATCCCGGCGGCCGCGGCGGCGTCCAGAATCGGTCGGGGGGCCGGCCCGCCTCCGAGCAGGACGGCGTCCAGGTCGGCCAGCGCGGCCGTCGCGGCCGGATCGGTGAGCGCCTTGGCCAGTTGTGCGGCGACCAGCGAGGTGTACCGCCGGCCCGAGCCCAAACCAGCGACCGCGCTCGGCAATTGGGCGATGTCGAAGCCGGCGGAGACGTCCAGTTCGACAGGCGCCGTGCCGGCGATCAGGCTGCGCACCAGCACTTGCAACCCGGCGATGTGGTAGGGCGGGATGGCCAATAGCCAGTGCCCGGGTCCGCCTAGGCGGTGGTGGGTGGCCGCGGCGCTGGCGGTCAGCGCCGCGGCGGTCAGCAGCGCACCTTTGGGGGTGCCGGTGGTGCCCGAGGTCGTCACGACCAGGGCGATGTCGTCGTCGATTTCGTCGCCCACCCGCAAGGCGGGCGAAGGCTGCTGGCCGGCGGGTAGGGCCAGCAGGGCGGAGTCGCGTCCGTGCAGGACACGTTCCAGGGCCGGCAGCAGCACCGTGGTCGCCGCGCCCGGGGGGACGCGCAGCGCCCGCAGAGCGGCTATGTGTGGTCCTCGCGCGCGTCGTCGAGTGGCCAGCCTTTGGTCGCCAGCCGGGTCCGCACCCGCTCGATGTCCTCCGGCGCCGGTAGTTCGTCGGTGAACTGGGTGATGACCACGCCGATGTCGATCTGGTCGAACTCGCCGCGTTTCATCAACTCGTTGGCGACGGCCTTGACCTCGTCGTTGGTCAAGCGGCGCGCCAGCAGAGCCAGCACCGCAAAGGAGTCGGTCGGTGGCACTCCCTCGGGGTATCCCGCGCGCAACCACGAGACAATCGAAGAGAGAAATCGATTCACGTCGTTACAACTTCCCGTCGGAGCCGTCGACAAACTCTATGTCAACGATTTGTATTCGACGTTACTTGGGTTTGGCGCCGAGAAAAGCCCAGCCGGTGTGGTGTGCGATGAAGTCGCGGGCGATGTAGAGCACGCCGAGGACGATCACCGCCAGCACGATGGCGTAGATCAACCAGGCGATCCCCAGCAACAGCGGATTGCGCTGCGGCGCAACGCCATCCGCGTGGTTCTCGCCGGCGCCCGCGGCCTGGAACCGTACCCCCGCGGCGAACATGGCCGGCAGTGCGGCTCCCGCGAGCAAGCTGAACAGCAGGATCTTGAGGGTGGCCTGGTAGTTGAACCAGTCGTTCATGTGGGGTTACCCGCCTTGATCGCGTCGTCGGGGCCTAACCGGGGCTGCGCCGGCCCGGATCCGTTGCTGCCGTTGGTCGATCCGGGCCCTGCGGTCGGGGCCGACACCGACGGCTTGTCCAATCCGGCGGTCAGGTCGCCTTCCCACTCGGCGTTGACGTTGTTGTGGTCGACCTTCACCTTGCGAGAGCGGATGTAGATGGCTGCGGAGACCGCGACCAGCAGTGAGAAGCCGACGATCGCGCCGGGGTATCCGCCGATCAAGTGCACGATCCAGTAGGTGACGGCACCGACCAGTCCGGACAGCGGCAGGGTCACCAGCCACGCGGTCGCCATCCGGCCGGCCACGCCCCAGCGCACCTCGCCGCCGGGCTTGCCGACGCCGCTGCCCAGCACCGAACCGGTGCACACCTGCGTGGTGGACAGCGCGTAGCCGAAGTGGGCAGACAGCAAGATGACGGCGGCCGAGGAGGATTCGGCGGCCATGCCCTGCGGCGGCTGGATCTCCACCAGGCCCTTGCCCAGGGTGCGGATGATCCGCCAGCCACCCAGGTAGGTGCCCAACGCCATGGCCAGCGCGCAGCACACGATGACCCACAATGGCGGCATGGACGCGGTGCGGCTGACGGCGCCGTAGGACATCAGGGCCAGGAAGATGACGCCCATCGTCTTCTGCGCGTCATTGGTCCCGTGAGCCAGCGAGACCAGCGATGCCGAACCGATCTGGCCGCGCCGGAAGCCGTTGGCTGTGCGCGCCGGGCGCACCCCGCGGGTGATGCGGTAGACGGTCCAGGTGGCGACGGCGCCGACCACGATGGCCAGCGCCGCGGCGATGATCGCCGGGATGATCACCTTGGAGACCACGCCCTTCCAGATCACCCCGTGCCCGCCGACGGCGGCGATGGTGGCACCCACGATCCCGCCGATCAGCGCGTGCGAGGAGCTCGACGGGATGCCCAGCAGCCAGGTCAGCAAATTCCAGACGATGCCGCCGACCAGGCCGGCGAACACCAGCTCCAGCGTCACCAGGTTCGCGTCGATCAACCCTTTGGCGATGGTCGCCGCGACGGCGGTGGACAGGAACGCACCAACCAGGTTCAGCACCGCTGACAGCGCCACCGCGACCTTGGGCGCGAGCGCGCCGCTGGCGATGGAGGTCGCCATGGCGTTGCCGGTGTCGTGGAATCCGTTGGTGAAGTCAAAAGCCAACGCCGTGATGACGACGATGATCAAGAGGAACAAGTCGATGTTCACAGGCCATGATTCTGGTGGTAGGGGTATTGCGTTGTCGAACAGAGAAGTAGGCGAAACGCAGGTATACCGAGACTCGTCGCCAGATGTTACCTAGCAGTTCACCTTCGGTTCGCTCCGGTCATTGTCGAGTGTCCGTGCGCAGCGGATGGCCGGGGGGTATTTGGATGAAAATCAGGGTGATGCCGTCCGGGTCGGTCACGTGCATCTCGTGCAGACCCCAGGGTTCTTGCCGCGCCTCGCGGGTGATCGTCACACCGCGCTCGCGTAACTCGGACTGGGTGGCCTGAAGGTCGCGCACCTGCAGCCACAGCGCGCCCGGGAAGGGTCCTCGGGAGTGGTCCGGCTCGCCGTATCCGGCGAGCTCCAGCAAAGATTGCCCGGCGAAGAACACGGTGCCGGCGCCGTACTCGCGGGCGATGGCCAGACCGATCTCGTCGCGGTAGAAGCGCAAGGAACGCTGATAGTCCGCCGGCCGAAGCAGCATCCGACTGGCCAGGATCTCCATGGCCTCGTGTCTACCACGTTGGTCGCGGTGACCGGGTGGCTAACCGCTGCGCCGGTTCCCGCGCTGCATGAAGGCGTTGACCCAGCGGGGGCCGATGTTGTCCAGCGCCCTGGCGGCCAAGGCGATCCGGGGCGCGATCCGCACTGGGCGGGTACGCGCCGCGGTCACCATCCACCCACCGGCTTCCTCGGGTGTCAGGGCGGGCATGCCTTCGTAGGCCTTGGTCGGCGCGATCATCGGGGTGGCCACCAGCGGGTAATACAGCGTGGTGGAGTGCACGCCCTTGCTGCCCCACTCGGTTTCGATGATCCGGCTCACCGAGGCCAGCGCGGACTTCGACGCGTTGTAGACGGAGAACAGCGGCGAGGCTTCGGAGAGCACTCCCCAGGTGGCGACGTTGATGATGTGCCCGTCGCCGCGCTCGAGCATGCCCGGCGCCAGCCCGCGGATCAGCCGCAGCGGCGCGTAATAGTTGAGCACCATGGTCCGCTCGACGTCATGCCAGCGTTCCAGCGACTCGGCCAGCGGCCGCCGAATGGACCGGCCGGCGTTGTTGATCAGGATGTCCACCCCGCCGATGCGGTCCTGAACCTCGGCAACCAGTGCGTCGACGGCGTCCATGTCGGAGATGTCGCACGGCATCGAGATGGCCGCCCCGCCGGCGGTGGTGATCCGGTCGGCCACCGCGTCCAGCAGGTCCCGGCGGCGGGCGACGACCACGACGGTGGCGCCGAGCCGGGCGAACTGCTCGGCCCCGGCCTCGCCGATCCCCGAGGAGGCGCCGGTGAGCAGGATGCGCTTGCCGGCCAGCTCGACGGCTCTGATGGCGGGCCGGTTGACCAGGATCTGCGGGGCCACTGGCGGCCGCATGCCGGCCAAGGCGAATTGTTCGGTGACGCGGCGCAGTGGACTTTTACTCACAGGCGGAGTCTAGGGAGCCGCCCGCTGTGCCGGGCGTCACGCTCGCTCAGAAATAGCGCGGGAAGGGGCTCCAGTCGGGGGGGCGCTTTTCCAGGAAGGCGTCGCGGCCCTCGACGGCCTCGTCGGTCATATAGGCCAGCCGGGTCGCCTCACCGGCGAACAACTGCTGACCCACCAACCCGTCGTCGAGCAGGTTGAACGCGAACTTCAGCATGCGCTGGGCCTGGGGGGATTTGGCGTTGATCTCCGCCGCCCACTGCACGGCTTCGGTCTCCAGCTCGGCGTGCGCGACCACCGCGTTGACCGCGCCCATCCGGTGCATCTGTTCGGCGGTGTAGGGCCGGCCCAGGAAGAAGATCTCGCGGGCGAACTTCTGGCCCACCTGCCGGGCCAGGTACGCGCTGCCGTAGCCGCCGTCGAAGCTGCCGACGTCGGCGTCGGTCTGCTTGAACCGGGCATGTTCGCGGCTGGCCAGGGTGAGGTCACAGACCACGTGCAGGCTGTGCCCGCCGCCGGCCGCCCACCCGTTGACCAGGCAGATGACCACCTTGGGCATGAACCGGATCAGCCGTTGCACTTCCAAGATGTGCAGCCGGCCCGCGCGGGCGGCGTCTACGGTGTCGGCGGTCTCACCGCTCGCGTACTGATAGCCGCTGCGTCCGCGGATACGTTGGTCGCCGCCGGAGCAGAACGCCCAGCCCCCGTCTTTCGGCGACGGGCCGTTGCCGGTCAGCAGCACCACGCCGACGTCGGATGACATGCGGGCGTGGTCGAGCACCCGGTAGAGCTCGTCCACGGTGTGGGGCCGGAATGCGTTGCGCACCTCGGGCCGGTCGAAGGCCACCCGCACCGTGGCGTCGGTGACGTGGCGGTGGTAGGTGATGTCGGTCAGGTCGTCGAACCCGTCGACGGGCCGCCATTGGTCGGCGTGAAATGGGCTGTCGCTCAACGTTCGTGAACTCCGTCCTGAGTGATGGTGAGGTCGCCGCAGCTGATCGTCTGGGCGGAGGTGACCACCGGGTCGGTGGCCGACGCCGCCGTCAGGGTGTCGGACCGTCCGGGGGCCGCCCGCAGGTCGGTGAGGTCTATCTCGGTGCGGCGCACCGTCCAGCCCGAGTCGTCGAGGGCCTGCAGGCCGACCAATCGCCGGCCCTCGCCCAGGTCGCTGCAACCCACGCCGGTGCCGGTGCCCCGCAAGTTCTCCAAGTCGAACAAGAACGGCTTGCCGTAGTGGGCGTCGACAACGGTCTGCAGCCGGCAGTCGGTGTAGGCGTACAAACGCGCGCCGCGCCCGTCGCTGACGATCACCTGATGCCGCCCGTCGTCTTGGGCGTCGATGGCTAACGCGCTCAACGGGATTGGGCTCGCAGTGGTCACCCGAACGGCGCTGTTGGCGCCGGTGGCGGTGCTGACTCCGACCAGCCGAGTGGGGGAGATCCACAGCGTGTCCGGCTGCCCGTCGCCGTCGAGGTCAGCCACCTGCCGTTCGGCCGCACCCGGCGGGGCCGGGTCGCCACCGGGCGGGCACCCGGGCGCGGCCCCAGCCCGCGGCGCGGTCACCGTCAGCGCGGCCGCCGCCAGGGACACGACCAGCAGTACGCTGCGCATCGTTTAGATCGGGTCGAACCGGAAGACGGCGCACCGCCCGGCCAACGCCTCGAATTCCTCGGGGCGGCCGTCCTTGACGAGCCCGGACCGTTTCATGAAACCCACGCCGGTCGGCACCTCGGTGGGGAACGCCCGCAGCAGCGGTCTGGCTTCCTCGGCGGAGAGTTCGACCATCCGGACGCGTTCTTTGGTGCGGCCCCGGGTCAACGTCACTTCGCTTGCGGCTCTTGCGTTTTTGACCCAGTCCGCACCAGGGAAGCCGCCGACGACGTAGCGGTTGCCGTGCACCGTCATCGGTGTCACCGGCGTGGACCGCGGGGCGCCGGTCTTGCGGCCCGGCACGGTCAGGACGACGGGGCTTTCACCGCCGAAGTTCAGGCCCAGCTTCGACATCTGGATGAACACCTTGTTCGCCGGCTTCAGCCACCACGGCGGCTTGATCCGTTCAGCCATGGTTGCCACAGTAGTCACCACCGCCCAGTGTGCGGCCAGCCGCACATTCGAGGTCAAGTGTGCGGCTGCCCGCACACTCGACACCGCAGGCGTCAGCCGACGGCGCGGCCCGCGCCTTCCCAGAACTGGGCGCGCACGGCCTTCTTGTCCGGCTTGCCCAGTCCGGTCAACGGCAGCGAGTCGACGACCACCACCCGCTTGGGTGATTGCACCGAGCCCTTACGGTCTTTCACCGAGGCCTGGATCTCGGCCGTCATGGCCTCGATCGCGGCGTCGTCGCGGGGCGCGTCGGAGCGCAGCACCACCACGGCGGTGACGGCCTCGCCCCACTTGTCGTCCGGGGCCCCGACCACACACACCTGCGCGACCGCGGCGTGCTCGGCGACCACGTCTTCCACTTCACGGGGGAACACGTTGAAGCCGCCGGTGACGATCATGTCCTTGACCCGGTCGACGATGTAGTAGAAGCCGTCCTCGTCCTCGCGGGCCATGTCGCCGGTGTGCAGCCAGCCGTCTTTGAACGTCTCCGCGGTGGCCTCCGGAAGATTCCAGTAGCCGCCCGCCAACAACGGTCCGCTGACACAGATTTCACCCGGCTCGCCCTGGGGCACCGGCTTGCCGTCCTCGCCCAGCAGTGCCACCCGCGCGAACAGGGTGGGCCGGCCGCAGGAGGTCAGCCGCTTCTCGTCATGATCGGCCTTGGCCAGATAGGTGATCACCATCGGCGCCTCGGACTGCCCGTAGTACTGGGCGAAGATCGGGCCGAACCGGCGAATCGCCTCCGCCAGCCGCACCGGGTTGATCGCCGAGGCGCCGTAGTACACGGTCTCCAGCGACGACAGGTCACGGGTGTGCGAGTCGGGGTGGTCCATCAGCGCATACAACATCGACGGCACCAGCATGGTGGCCGTAATCCGTTGCTCCTCAATGACTCTGAGCACCTCGGCCGGATCGAACTTGGCCAGCACGATCATCTCCCCGCCCTTGACCAGGGTGGGCGTGAAGAACGCCGCGCCCGCATGCGACAGCGGAGTGCACATCAAAAACCGCGGATGCTCGGGCCATTCCCACTCGGCGAGCTGGATCGAGGTCATGGTGGCGATGTTCCCCGTGGTGCCGATGACGCCCTTGGGCTTGCCGGTGGTGCCGCCGGTATAGGTCAGGCCGCCGATGTGGTTCGGCGGCAGGTCGGCCACCACCAACGGCTTGGGCTGGTACTTGGCCGCCTCCGCCGACACGTCGACCGCGACCCCGTTCAGCGCTTCGGGCACCGGGCCGATGGTCAGGATCTGCTTGAGCGAGTCCACCTTTTCCAGCAACCCCAGCGCGCGTTCGACGAACATCGGGTTGGGGTCGATGATCAGCGCGGTGGCGCCGGCGTCGGAAAGCACGTAAGCGTGGTCGTCCAGCGAGCCGAGCGGATCAGCCAGTACATCCAGGCATTCGAGGCGCTGGGCGCCGGCACCGGCGTCACCGTCGGCCTGCTCTCGCTCAACCGACCCGAAGTGCTGATGATCTTGGGCGCCAGCCAGACCCAGGGATACCGGCGCACCGCCCTGCACCCGCTCGGCTCGCTGGACGACCACGCTTACGTGCTTTCCGACGCCGGCGCCACCGCGCTGATCATCGACCCCAACCC
>NZ_LZLE01000170.1 GCF_001673155.1 Mycobacterium sp. 1423905.2
GTGTCCAGCTGCAGGGCGGTGACGAAGTCTTTGGTGCCGGCGCACTTGAAGTCCATGTCGCCGAACGCGTCCTCGGCCCCGAGGATGTCGGTCAGGGTGACGAAGCGGCGCTCGGTCCCCCCGCCTTCGGTCTCCACGTCGTCGGACACCAGACCCATCGCGATGCCGGCCACCGGCGCCTTCAGCGGCACCCCGGCGTTCAGCAGTGCCAGCGTGGAGGCACACACCGAGCCCATGGACGTCGACCCGTTCGAGCCCAACGCCTCCGACACCTGGCGGATGGCGTACGGGAACTCCTCGACGCTGGGCAACACCGGCATCAGCGCCCGCTCGGCCAGCGCGCCGTGGCCGATCTCGCGACGCTTGGGCGACCCGACCCGGCCGGTCTCACCGGTCGAATACGGCGGGAAGTTGTAGTGGTGCATGTAGCGCTTGGTTGTCTCCGGACCGAGCGAGTCGATCTGTTGAGCCATCTTCATCATGTCCAGCGTGGTGATGCCCAGGATCTGGGTTTCGCCGCGCTCGAACAGCGCGCTGCCGTGTGCCCGCGGCACGACGGCCACCTCAGCCGACAACGCACGAATGTCGGTGATGCCGCGGCCGTCGATACGGAAGTGGTCCGTGAGAATGCGCTGGCGTACCAGCTTCTTGGTCAGCGAGCGGAAGGCCGCGCTGACTTCCTTCTCGCGGCCTTCGTAGGTGTCGGCGAGCCGCTCGAGGACCTCGCCCTTGATCTCGTTGGTGCGCTGGTCCCGTTCGGCTTTGCCGCCGATGGTCAGCGCGGCGGCCAGCTCGTCGGTCGCCACCGAGGCCACCGAGTAGTAGACGTCGTCGCCGTAGTCCGGGAACACCGGGAACTCACCGGTCGGCTTCGCGGCCGCCTCGGCCAGCTCCTCCTGCGCGGTGCACAGCGCGGCGATGAACGGCTTGGCCGCCTCCAGACCCTCGGCAACCACACCTTCGGTCGGCGCCTGCGCGCCGCCGTCGACCAGGTCGATGACGTGCTCGGTGGCCTCGGCTTCGACCATCATGATCGCCACGTCACCGTCGACTTTGCGGCCGGCCACCACCATGTCGAACA
>NZ_LZLE01000171.1 GCF_001673155.1 Mycobacterium sp. 1423905.2
AGCGGGTGGGGGGAGAGTTCGGTGAAGACGCGGAAGCCGTCTTCGAGGGCGGCCTGCACCGCGGCGGCGAAGCGCACGGTGTGGCGCAGGTTGTCGGCCCAGTAGTAGGCGTCGAAGTAGGGCTCTTCGCGCGGGTCGAACGAGGTCGACGAGTAGTAAGGGACCGCGAGTTCCTGGCCGCTGATGTCGGCCAGGGCCTCGGTCAGGTCGTCGAGGATCGGTTCGACCTGCGGGGAGTGCGAGGCCACGTCGACGGCCACCTCGCGGGCCATGATGTCGCGTTCTTCCCACCCGGCGATCAATTCGCGCACCGTCTCGGTGGCGCCGCCGATCACGGTGGACTGCGGCGAGGCGACCACCGCGACGGTCACGTCGGTGATGCCGCTGCCCAACAGTTCCGAAAACACCTGCTGGGCAGGCAGTTCCACGGACGCCATGGCGCCGGCGCCGGAGATGCGGGTCATCAGTTGGGAGCGGCGGCAGATGACCTTGACGCCGTCTTCGAGTGACAGGGCGCCGGCGACCACCGAGGCGGCGGATTCGCCCAGGGAGTGGCCGATGACGGCGCCGGGGGTGGCGCCGTAGGCCTTCATGGTGGCGGCCAGCGCGACCTGCATGGCGAACAGGGTGGGCTGGACGCGGTTGATGCCGGTGACCTTCTCCGGGGCGGTCATTGCCTCGGTCACCGAGAAGCCGGATTCGGCGGCGATCAGCGGCTCGATTTCGGCGATGGTGGCGGCGAACACCGGCTCGGTGGCCAGCAGATCCTTGCCCATCTCGGCCCACTGCGAGCCTTGCCCGGAAAACACCCACACCGGGCCCTTGTCGTCCTGGCCGACCGCAGGCGGATAAGGCAGTTCACCACCGGCGACCTCGCGTAATCCCTTGGACAACTCCGCGGTGGTGCCGGCGAGCACGGCCGTGCGCACACCGCGGTGCCCGCGGCGGCGCGCCAGCGTGTAGGCCAGGTCCGAGATACCGGCGCCGTCCTGGGCGTCGACCCAATCGGCAAGTCGCCCTGCGGTTTCGCGCAGCGCCTCCTCCGAACTGGCCGATACCGGAATGACCAGGACACCGTCCAGGCCGGTGCTGCCGTCGGATTCCACGATGTTGGCCGCGGGTGCTGGGGCGGGAGCCTGTTCCACGATGGCGTGCACGTTGGTGCCCGACATGCCGTACGACGACACCGCGGCTCGGCGCGGCTGGTCGGGGTGGCTGATCGGCCACGGCGTCGCCTGTTGCGGCACAAAGAGATTCGTGTCTATGGCGGCGATGGTGTCGGGCATGGTGTTGAAGTGCAGGTTCTGCGGCACCACGCCGTGCTGCACGGCCAGGATCGCCTTCATCAGGCCCAGCGCACCGGCGGTGGATTGGGTGTGACCGAAGTTGGTCTTTACCGACCCCACTGCGCACGGGCCGTCGATGCCGTAGACCGCGGCCAGGCTCGAGTACTCGAGTGGGTCGCCTACCGGTGTGCCCGGACCATGCGCTTCGACCATGCCGACCGTGGCGGGGTCGACGTCACCGGCCGCCAGTGCCGCGCGGTACACCTCTTCCTGGGCGTCGGCCGAGGGCGTCACGATGTTGACCGTGTGGCCGTCCTGGTTGGCGGCGGTGCCCCGAATGACGGCCAGGATTCGGTCGCCGTCGCGCTGCGCGTCGGGCAACCGCTTGAGCAGCAGCACGACCGCGCCCTCGCCGGAGACGAAGCCGTCGGCCTCGACGTCGAACGCGTGGCAGCGGCCGCTGCGCGACAGCATGCCGTTGGCCGAACCCGAGGCGAACCGGCGCGGTTCCAGCATCGCGTACACCCCGCCGGCAAACGCCAGGTCGCTTTCGCCCTCGCTCAGACTGCGGGCAGCCAGGTGCGCGGCGAACAACCCGGAGGAGCAGGCCGTGTCCACCGAGACCGCCGGACCGCGCAGTCCAAGGGCATAGGAGACGCGACCGGAGGCCATGCAGGAGTTGGTTCCGGTGTTGCCGTACGGACCTTCCAGGGTGCCCGTCTCGGCTTGGACGAACTGGTAGTCGGCGTGGGTGAAACCGATGAAGACGCCGGTCAGCGAGTCGGCCATCTGACTCGGGGTCAGACCCGCGTGTTCCATGGCCTCCCACGAGGTCTCCAGCAGCAAGCGGTGCTGAGGATCCATGGCGACGGCTTCTCGTTCCGAGATGCCGAAGAAGTCGGGATCGAAGTCGCCGAGGTCGTCCATGAATGCGCCCCATTTGCAATGGGAACGCCCCGGTACGCCCGGTTCGGGGTCGTAGTACTCGTCGACGTCCCAGCGGTCGGGCGGAACCTCGGTCACGAAATCGTCGCCGCGCAGTAGCGCTTCCCACAACTCGACAGGTGAACCGATGCCCCCCGGAAGCCGACACGCCATTCCGATCACAGCAACCGGCGTCACGGTTGTCCTATCCACGGTGGTTTCCCCATCTCCTTAACCGCGCGTCAAGCCCTTCTGGCGGGTGCTCGTCGCAATGTCCGCGCGCGGACAACCCGCAGCAGCGGACGCACCCACTGACCGCCACGACGACAACGTCATAGATGGCGTGATCAGCAGCGTAACGGTTCGGCTCGACTCATCCGCGAAAATCGTGCGGACGTACAAAAAAAGTTCCGCCACCCGCACCGATACTGGCAGCGGCAAGTGCGCGCTTCGCGCCCCGACCAAGCGCAACAGGCCAGCTCAGAGCGCTGGCGTGCGATGCTGCGGCGGTGCCGGGTGAGCACCGGGCAATGCCGGCCGACCACCCCTTCCCCCCTCGTTGCCGTCGAAATCGGTGGCCGGGAGGCGGGTTCGCCGGTTCCACCGAGAATCGAGCTCGGTGGCCGGGGTGACAGCGCGGGCCGTGGTGCATGACCGGCTCAGTTCCGCGATACAGACCACGTGTGATGTCCGGCGGCGGGTAATGTGCGAGACCGTGGTCGCCTCTTCGATTCCCGCCATGCTGCGCGAACGCGCCAGCCTGAATCCCAATGGCCCGGCGATCACGTACATCGACTACGACCGAGAGTGGGACGGCGTCGAAGAGACCCTGTCGTGGTCGCAGTTGTACCGGCGCATGCTCAATGTCGCCGAGCAGATCAAGCAATCCGGTTCCCCCGGCGATCGGGCGCTCATTCTGTCGCCCCAAGGCCTGGACTATGTCGTCAGTTTCCTCGCCGCGATGCAAGCCGGATTGATCGCCGTTCCGCTTTCGGTTCCGCACGGCGGCGCGCACGACGAGCGGACGACGTCCGTGCTGGCCGACACGTCACCGGCGGTCATTCTGACCACGTCGGCCGCCGTCACCAATGTCAAGGACTGCGTCGAGGCGCAGACCGGGCACAGCGTGCCGGCCATCATCGAAGTCGATTCGCTGGATCTGGACGCCCGCCCCCGATCGTCTCGGCCGTCGCGCAGCCCGGCCGACGAGGGGTCCCTCACCTGCTATCTGCAGTACACGTCGGGCTCCACGCGTACGCCCGCCGGTGTCACGGTCTCCAACAACAACGTCTTCGCCAATTTCGAACAGATCATGGCCGACTTCTTCGTCAACGAGGGGGGCGTGCCGCCGATCGACATCACCGTCGTGTCCTGGCTGCCGCTGTATCACGATATGGGTCTGCTGCTCGGGACGATCATGCCCATCTTGGCGGGCCGGCACACCGTGTTGACCAGTCCGGTGGCGTTCCTGCAGCGGCCCGCCCGGTGGATGCAGTTGCTCGGGCGCCACGGCCGCACCATCTCTGCCGGGCCGAACTTCGCATTCGAGATCGCGGTGCGCAAGACGTCCGACGAGGACATGGCCGGCTTGGATTTGAGCTTGGTGCACTCGATCCTCAACGGCAGCGAGCGGGTGCAACCGGCGACCCTCAAACGGTTCGCCGACCGGTTCGCGCCATTCAACTTCCCGCCCAAGGCGTTACGGCCCGCCTACGGCATGGCTGAAGCGGTCGTGTACATCGCGACCCGCCAGGTGGGCCACCCACCCGAAATCGTGCACTTCGATCCGCAGAAACTGCCCGACGGTCAGGTGGTACGGGTCGACAGCGGTACACCACTGGTGAGTTACGGCGCCCCGACGTCGCTGCAGGTGCGCATCGTCGACGCCGATACCTGCGAGGAATGCCCCGAGGGAACGGTCGGGGAGATCTGGGTGCACGGCGGCAATGTCGCCTCGGGGTACTGGCACAAGCCCGACGAAACCGAGCGCACCTTCGGCGGAAAGATCGCCAGCCCGTCCGCCGGGACCCCCGAGGGACCGTGGCTGCGGACCGGGGATTCGGGGTTCTACTCCGACGGCGAACTGTTCATCATGGGCCGGATCAAGGACCTACTGATTGTCTACGGGCGCAACCACTCTCCCGACGACATCGAGGCCACCATCCAGGAGATCAGTGCCGGCCGGTGCGCGGCGATCGCCGTTCCGCAAGACGGTGTGGAGAAACTAGCCGCCATCGTCGAAATCAAGCAGAAAAACGACGAGTCGGCCGAGGAGCTGGCGCAGCGACTGAGCGGCCTGAAAAGCGAGATCGCCGCGGCCATCTTCGACGCCCACGGATTGAGCGTCGCCGACCTGGTCCTGGTGTCGCCCGGATCCATTCCCATCACCACGAGCGGCAAGATCAGACGGGCGCAATCGGTCGAGATGTACCAGCAATCGGCATTCGCCCGGCTGGACGCGTGACGAAATCGCTTGAGACACAAGCGAGGAGGCTTGCATCGTGACCCAAGCCAGGAAACCGGCGCGGATACCGCTGCTGCCCGTTGACGAAGCCAAAGCCGCCGCCGACCAAGCCGGCGTACCCGACTACATGGCCGAGCTGAGCATCTTTCAGGTGCTACTGAATCATCCGCTGCTTGCCGGGGTGTTCAACGATCTGCTGGCCAGCATGTTGTGGCACGGAGCGCTCGACCGAAGACTGCGGGAACTGGTGATCATGCGGATCGCCTGGCTCACCGGCTGTGAATACGAGTGGACGCAGCATTGGCGGGTGGCCTCCCGCCTCGGCGTGTCGGCCGATGATCTGGTCGGCGTGCGTGACTGGGGTAGCTGCAACGGATTCGGACCCACGGAACGGGCTGTGCTGGCAGCGACCGATGACATCGTGCGCCACGGCGCGGTGAGTGACGCCAGCTGGGCGGCCTGTGCGCGCGAATTCGATTCCGACTCTGCGGTTCTCATTGAGCTCGTCACCGCGATCGGGGCATGGCGGATGGTTGCCTCGATACTGCAGAGCCTGGATGTTCCGCTGGAGGATGGCGTGGTCGGCTGGCCGCCCGACGGGCGTTCGCCGTCGGCTTTCGGCTCGGCGTAGCGTCGGCGGCATGCGAACCAGGGTCGCCGAAATGCTCGGCGTGGAGTTTCCGATCTGCGCGTTCAGCCATTGCCGTGATGTGGTGGCCGCGGTCACCAACGCCGGCGGGTTCGGGGTGCTGGGCGCCACCGCGCACAGCCCTCGGCGGTTGGAAAGCGAGCTCAACTGGATCGACGAGCAGACCGGTGGCAAGCCGTACGGCGTCGACCTGCTGCTGCCGCCGAAGTACGTCGGCGCGGATGAAGGGGGCATCAACGCCAAACGGGCCCAGACTCTGCTGCCCGAAGAGCATCGCGCCTTCGTCGACGAGTTGTTGGACCGGTACGGCGTCGCCCAGCACACCGACCCGGACCAAGCCATCCGGGGCGGTCTCAACATTTCGCCCAAGGGCTACGAGCCATTGCTGGAAGTGGCGTTCTCCCATCGGATTCGGCTCATCGCCAGCGCGCTGGGGCCACCGCCGGCCGACCTTGTCGAGCGGGCGCACAGTCACGACGTGTTGGTGGCTGCGCTGGCCGGAACCACCCAACACGCACGCCGGCATGCGGCCGCAGGTGTCGATTTGATTGTCGCGCAAGGCACCGAGGCCGGCGGGCACACCGGTGAGGTGGCGACGATGGTGTTGGTTCCCGAAGTCGTCGATGCGGTGGCGCCGACGCCCGTGCTCGCCGCGGGCGGCATTGCCCGCGGCCGCCAGATCGCCGCGGCAATGGCGCTGGGAGCGGAAGGCGTGTGGTGCGGCTCGGTGTGGCTGACCACCGAAGAAGCCGAGACCGCGCCGGTGGTCAAAGAGAAATTCTTGGCGGCCACGTCCTCGGATACGGTGCGGTCGCGCTCGATGACCGGCAAGCCGGCCCGCATGCTGCGGACGGCCTGGACCGACGAGTGGGAGCGGCCCGACACACCCAGCCCGTTGGGCATGCCGCTGCAAACCGCTCTGGTCACCGACTCGCAGGTCCGCATCAACCAGGCCGCGGCACAGCCCGGTGCCAAAGCCCGCGAGCTGGCGACCTATTTCGTCGGCCAGGTGGTCGGCTCGCTGGATCGGGTGCGGCCCACCCGCGCGGTGGTGCTGGACATGGTGGAGGAGTACATCGACACCATCGGGCGCCTGACAAGCATGACCGACGAGTGAGCTGTGACATCACCCACACCGACTCGGCGTGGATCGCATTTGCCCAGGTCGCGACGCACTTGGCTGGGTAAATGCTGTGGGCGGGCGTAGCGGCAGCGTAAATACCTCGAAATCGTGGCGCGGCGCGTTGACCCAAGGGAGCCGGTGGTGCATCATCGGTCCGGTAAGCACCTCGATAGGTGAGGCGGCTACGCGAACATAGGCCACTGACCCCGAACGTCGAAAGACGCCCCGGGTCAGGACAGCTCCTCCCGGCTTAAGGGTTGAGCCCAGGTGGCTTCCGACTTGTCGGACACGTCGTGTAGTGCCAAAGCTCTAACGAGTGGGGTGCGAATTCCGACGAACGTCGGCGATTCTGTACTCCTTTGTGCGCGCAGCTACCTAAGGTAACCGTCGTAGAGGAGGTGAGGGACGCATGAGTTCCAGTGACAGTCCGGCTCGATATCCGGGCTCTGTTTCGTCCCCCTCCGGCCTCCGGCGCGACGTTGCACACTGAGTCTTCACTCAACGCGGCGATCCGATCCGAACCGTTACGGGACGGGACTTAGCAGAAAAGCCAGTCCACATAATCCTGTTTCGATTCTTCTAGGAGGCGATCATGACCGCTGCTCTGTACGACGAAGTAGTTGCCATCGCGCCCGCTCCGCAGCTGACCGTGGTGTCCGACACCGCGCCCATCGAGGCCCCGGTGACCAAGAAGGTGGCGCGCCGCCGTGCGGCCCAGCCCGTCGCCGCCGGCGGTGACCCCCTGGTCGACGGCGCCGCTCGGCTGCTCACCGTGCCGTTGCGCCACCTGTACGCGGCGCTGTGGCGAGCCGGCGTGTTGGACGTCCAGGCCTGAGCGGGTGGATGGTTCGAGTGGATAGCGAAGAACGCTGGCTCCCAGGGGCTACCCGACTGCAGGCCCGGCCTGCGATCAGGTAGCTCCTGGGACTCGGCAACTCTGATTTGCGCTGCGCCGTAGAATTGGGCGATCGGCAGTGATCCGGCCATCACCGGGGAGCCTTCGGAAGAACAGCCAGCTAGGCCCAGTAGAGCCGAACGGGTAGGCCCGTCACAGCCTGCACATGAGCGGTCATGCAACAGCGTGGCAAGCGGGGTGGTACCGCGGCGTTCGCGCACCAGCGCAGCGTCGTCCCCGGCGCCTGGCCACAGGCACGCCAGCCATAAGGGCACACGGGAGACGACGCATTGACCGACAACGCTGACTTGCCGGCCCACGCCGGAGTCGAGGCCTACCCGAAGCTGTCCGAGGGAGCGCCCAACTTCCCGGCGCTCGAACAACGGGTCCTCGAATACTGGTTCCACGACGACACCTTCCGCGCCAGCATCTCGCGCCGAGACGGCGCCGAAGAATACGTGTTCTACGACGGCCCGCCGTTCGCCAATGGCTTGCCGCATTACGGGCACCTGCTCACTGGCTACGTCAAAGACATCGTGCCGCGCTACCGCACCATGCGCGGCTACAAGGTGGAGCGCCGCTTCGGCTGGGACACTCACGGGCTGCCGGCTGAACTGGAAGTCGAACGGCAACTGGGCATTACGGACAAATCGCAGATCGACGTCATGGGCATCGCCGCGTTCAACGATGCCTGCCGAGCCTCGGTGTTGCGGTACACCGACGAGTGGCAGGCCTACGTGACCCGGCAGGCCCGCTGGGTCGACTTCGACCACGACTACAAGACCCTTGACCTCTCCTACATGGAGTCGGTGATCTGGGCCTTCAAACAGCTGTGGGACAAGGACCTGGCATACGAGGGTTACCGCGTGCTGCCGTACTGCTGGCGCGATGAAACCCCGCTGTCCAACCACGAATTGCGGATGGACGACGACGTCTACCAGAGCCGGCAAGACCCGGCGGTCACCGTCGGCTTCAAGGTGGTCGGTGGCGACCTGGACGGCGCCTACCTGCTGATCTGGACGACGACTCCGTGGACCCTGCCGTCGAACCTGGCGGTCGCGGTCAACCCGGAGATGACCTACGTGCAAGTGCGGGTCGGTGACCGCCGTCTCGTGCTGGCCGAGGCCAGATTGGCCGCCTACGCTCGCGAGCTCGGCGAAGAGCCGGAGATCCTGGGCACCTGCCCCGGTACGCAGCTGTTGGGCACTCGTTACCTGCCGCCGTTCCCGTATTTCATGGACTCGCCCAACGCGTTTCAGGTGTTGCGTGGTGACTTCGTCACCACCGAGGACGGCACCGGCATCGTGCACATGGCTCCCGCCTACGGCGAAGACGACATGGCGACCACCGACCCGGTCGGCATCGCCCCGGTGACACCGGTGGATTCGAAAGGACGTTTCGACGCGACCGTCCCGGATTACCAAGGGCAGCATGTCTTCGAGGCGAACCCGCACATCATCCGCGACCTGAAGAACCAGAGCGGTCCGGCGGGGGCCAACGGCGCGATCCTGATCCGCCACGAGACCTACGAGCACCCTTACCCGCACTGCTGGCGATGCCGCAATCCGCTGATTTATCGGGCGGTTTCGTCCTGGTTCGTGGCCGTCACCGCCTTCCGGGACCGCATGGTGGAACTCAACCAGCAGATCACCTGGTACCCCGAGCATGTCAGGGACGGTCAGTTCGGCAAATGGCTGCAGGGCGCCCGCGACTGGTCGATCTCGCGGAACCGGTACTGGGGTACGCCGATTCCGGTGTGGAAGTCAGACGACCCGGCTTACCCACGCATCGACGTCTACGGCAGCCTGGACGAACTCGAGCGCGACTTCGGCGTGCGGCCGACCAATTTGCATCGGCCCTACATCGACGAACTGACCCGGCCCAACCCGGACGATCCGACCGGACGCAGCACCATGCGCCGCATTCCCGACGTGCTCGACGTGTGGTTCGACTCGGGGTCGATGCCCTACGCCCAGGTGCACTTCCCGTTCGAGAACGAGGAATGGTTCGACAGCCATTACCCCGGTGACTTCATCGTCGAATACATCGGGCAGACCCGGGGCTGGTTCTACACCCTGCACGTTCTGGCTACCGCGCTGTTCGACCGTCCGGCGTTCAAAACCTGTGTCGCCCATGGCATTGTGCTGGGTTCGGACGGGCAGAAGATGAGCAAGTCGCTGCGCAACTATCCGGACGTCAGCGAGGTGTTCGACCGGGACGGCTCGGATGCGATGCGGTGGTTCTTGATGGCCTCGCCGATCCTGCGCGGTGGCAACCTGATCGTGACCGAACAGGGCATCCGCGAAGGGGTGCGGCAGGTGCTGCTGCCATTGTGGAACGCCTACAGCTTCCTGGCGTTGTACGCACCGAAAGTTGGTGCCTGGCGCGTCGATTCGACGCATGTGCTGGACCGCTACATTCTGGCCAAGCTGGCCGTGCTGCGCGACGATCTCACCGATGCGTTCGAAGTGTGCGACATCTCCGGTGCGTGCGAGCAGCTGCGCCAGTTCGCCGAAGCCTTGACGAACTGGTATGTGCGGCGGTCCCGCTCGCGGTTCTGGGAAGAAGACGCCGACGCCATCGACACGCTGCACACCGTGCTGGAGGTGACCGCACGGTTGAGCGCTCCGTTGCTTCCGTTGGCCACGGAGATGATCTGGCGCGGCTTGACCGGCCAGCGCTCGGTGCACCTCACCGATTGGCCCGAGGCCGACGAATTGCCCGCCGACGCCGACTTGGTGGCCGCCATGGACCAGGTCCGGGAGGTGTGTTCGGCCGCCTCCTCGTTGCGCAAGGCCAAGAAGCTGCGGGTGCGCCTGCCGTTGCCGAAACTTACGGTGGCAGTGGAACATCCGGAGCGACTCAAGCCGTTCGTCGACCTCATCGGTGACGAGCTCAACGTCAAACAGGTCGAACTCACCGACGCGATCGACACGTACGGCCGCTTCGAGCTCACCGTCAATGCCCGCGTTGCGGGACCGCGGCTGGGCAAGGACGTGCAGGCGGCGATCAAAGCGGTCAAGGCCGGGCAGGGCGTCGTCAATCCCGATGGGACGCTGACCGCGGGCCCGGCGGTACTGCAACCCGACGAGTACAGCTCCCGGCTGGTGGCCGCCGACCCGGACTACACCGCGGCGCTGCCCGGCGGCGCAGGTCTCGTCGTATTGGACGGCACGGTCACCGAGGAGCTGGAGGCAGAAGGCTGGGCCAAGGACCGCATCCGAGAGCTCCAGGAGCTGCGCAAGTCGACGGGCCTAGACGTCTCGGACCGCATCAGCGTGGTGATGTCGGTGCCCGCTGAGCGCGACGACTGGGCACGGACCCATCGCGACCTGATCGCCGGCGAAATCCTCGCCACTAGTTTCGAATTCGGCGATCCGCCCGACGCTGTGGACATCGGCGACGGCGTGCGGGTGACGATCGCCAAAAGCCGTCCCTGACGGCCGCACCGAACACACGCATAGCATGGCGTTCCGTGGAGAACCGCTGGGTGCTGCACCTGGACATGGACGCGTTCTTCGCTTCCGTCGAACAGCTGACCCGGCCGACCCTCAAAGGGCGGCCGGTTCTGGTCGGAGGCACCGGCGGGCGAGGCGTGGTGGCCGGAGCCAGCTACGAAGCACGGGTATTCGGTGCCCGCTCGGCCATGCCGATGCATCAGGCTCGGCGCCTGGTCGGGGTGACCGCGGTGGTGCTGCCGCCGCGCGGCGTGGTGTATGGCGTAGCCAGCAGGCGGGTTTTCGACACCGTGCGCAGCATGCTGCCCATCGTCGAACAGCTCTCGCATGACGAAGGATTCGGCGAACCCTCTCAACTGGCTGGGGCGTCTGCCGAGGAGGTGTCGGCGTTCTGCGAGGGGTTGCGCCGGCGGGTGCGTGACGAGACGGGGCTGGTGGCCTCCGTCGGGGCCGGCTCGGGCAAGCAGATCGCCAAGATCGCGTCCGGTCTGGCGAAACCCGACGGGGTCCGGGTGGTCGACCGCACCGAAGAACAACTGCTGCTCAGCGGGTTGCCGGTGCGCCGATTGTGGGGAATCGGTCCGGTCGCCGAGGAAAAATTACACCGGCTGGGCATCGAGACCATCGGACAACTGGCCGCGCTGACCGACGCCGAGGCGGCCAACATCCTGGGCGCGACGGTGGGGCCCGCGCTGCATCGACTGGCCCGCGGTATCGACGACCGGCCGGTCGCCGAGCGCGCCGAAGCCAAGCAGATCAGCTCCGAGTCGACCTTTGCGGCCGATCTGACCACGTTGGATCAGTTGCGCGAGGCGATTGATCCGATCGCCGAGCATGCCCATCAACGCCTCCTGCGCGACGGCCGCGGCGCCCGTACGGTCACGGTGAAGCTGAAGAAGTCCGACATGAGCACGCTGACCCGGTCGGCGACCCTGCCGTATGCGACCACCGAGGCAGGTGCCTTGGTCGCGGTGGCCCGTCGGTTGCTCCTCGACCCGGTGCAGATCGGGCCCATACGTCTTCTGGGGGTTGGCTTTTCGGGATTGAGCGATGTGCGTCAGGAGTCGCTGTTCCCCGATCTGGAGATGAGCGAATCCGAGCCGGAGCCGGCGGACACCGTCGAGACGGCGACGGCGGCCATGTTCAGCCCGGCTGCCGAGGCCGCGCCGTGGCGCATCGGTGACGACGTGGCACACCCCGAATTCGGCCACGGGTGGGTGCAGGGCGCCGGTCATGGTGTGGTCACCGTGCGGTTCGAAACCCGTGCGTCGGGGCCGGGCCTGGCCCGAACGTTTCCCTCCGGCACCACAGAATTGGCCAGCGCCAACCCGGTCGACTCGCTGGATTGGCCCGACTTTGTCGCCGCGCTGCGCGATGACGACGAGGGGGCCGCGTCAGCCCCAGCGGGCGATGACGTCGGCGGCCGGTAAACCTGCCGCGAGCGCGGCCATGAGCAGCACCCGGGTCTGCGGCGGCGCCAGCCGCGGCACCATGACGGCACCGGCCTGGGCTAGGGCGTGTCCGGGACCGTAGCTCGCGCTGACCCGCCCGCCGGGCACCCGGGTACATACGGCGACGACCACCCCGTCGCGGCAAAGGCGGCTAACCCCTTCGACCACGGCGTCACCGGCATTGCCCGAGCCGAGGGCTTCTAGCACCACGGCCCGCGCGCCGGCGGCCACGTAGGCATCCATTGCCACCGCGTCACTGCCCAGGTATGTCGCCACGATGTCGACCCGCGGCGCCGCGGTGGCGCTGATCTCCCCGACGTAGGGACGAGTCTTGGCCTGAGTCAGCGACACTCCGCCGTGGGCGGTGCCGACCAGTTGCCCCGAGAAACCGCTCAGGTCGTCGGTGGCCACCTTGCGCATCCCCAACGGCTGCAAAATCCGCCCGGCGAAACACACCAGCACGCCCAGCGAGCGCGCAGCCGGGTCACCCGCCACCGCCAGCGCATCACGCACGTTGGCCGGTCCGTCGGCGTCCGGGGCGTCGGCGCTGCGCATCGCCCCAGTCAGCACCACCGGCGCCTGCGCCGCGTAACTCAGCTCCAGCCACAGCGCGGTTTCTTCCATGGTGTCCGTACCGTGCAGAACAATCACCCCCTCGGCACCGCCGGCGGTGGCGGCGCGGATGGCCGCACTGATCCGATCCCAATCGGCCGGCGCCAGCTGTGAGCTGTCGACGGCCATCAGGTCGACCACGTCGACATCCAGACCCGACGTCAGCTGGGCACCGCTGTGCGCCGGTCGGCGCACCCCATCGGCGCCGGTGCTGGTCGAAATCGTCCCTCCGGTGGTAATGACGGTGAGGCGGCTCATGGTGGGATCATCTCGCACGCACGGCGTCGGCGGCCGCCTGCGGGGTTGTGCGCCAAGACTTAGGGGATGATGGGTGAGTGCCTGACGAACCATCCGGATCGGCCGATCCACTGACTTCAACCGGGGACGCCGGGGCGGCGGGGAAACCCGACCCGGCCGCGTCGCCGCGGCGGCTGCGGCTGCTGATGTCGGTCGCCGCGGGCGTGTTGACGCTGGACATCATCACCAAGGTGCTGGCCGTCAAGTTGTTGCCGCCCGGGCAGCCGGTGTCCATCATCGGCGACACGGTCACCTGGACCCTGGTGCGCAATTCCGGCGCCGCGTTCTCCATGGCCACCGGCTACACCTGGGTGCTGACCTTGATCGCGACCGGCGTGGTGGTCGGCATCTTCTGGATGGGTCGCCGCCTGGTGTCGCCCTGGTGGGCGGTGGGTCTCGGCATGATCCTCGGCGGGGCGACGGGCAACCTGGTCGATCGGTTCTTCCGCGCGCCGGGACCGTTGCGCGGACATGTCGTCGACTTCCTGTCGGTCGGCTGGTGGCCGGTATTCAACGTGGCCGACCCCGCTGTGGTCGGGGGAGCAATTCTGCTGGTGGTGCTGTCCATCTTCGGATACGACTTCGACGCCGTGGGCCGGCGCAAGTTCGGCGAGGACCCCGCCGGCCGGCGTGAGCCCGACCAGTCCTGAGCGCCGCGGCTGACGATGCAGAGCGGGGCGATGAGAAGGGCCGGCGCCGGTGAGTGATCGTTCGATGCCGGTCCCCGAGGGCTTGGCGGGAATGCGCGTCGATGCGGGACTGGCGCGGCTGCTGGGGCTTTCGCGCAGTGCCGCGGCGGCGATCGCCGAAGACGGCGGGGTGGAGCTGGACGGCGTGCCGGCGGGGAAGTCGGACCGGTTGACGCCGGGGGCCTGGTTGCAGGTGCGGCTGCCGGAGCCGCCCGCGCCGCTGGAGAACACACCCGTCGACATCGAAGGCATGACGATTCTGTATTCCGACGACGACATCGTCGCCGTCGACAAGCCGGCCGCCGTGGCGGCGCACGCGTCGGTCGGCTGGACCGGGCCGACGGTGCTCGGCGGGTTGGCGGCCGCGGGATATCGCATCACCACCTCGGGCGTGCACGAGCGCCAAGGCATCGTGCACCGCCTCGACGTCGGCACGTCCGGGGTGATGGTGGTCGCGCTGTCCGAGCGCGCCTATACCGTACTCAAGCGCGCGTTCAAGCAGCGCACCGTGGACAAGCGTTATCACGCGCTGGTGCAAGGGCATCCTGACCCGTCCAGCGGCACCATCGATGCACCAATTGGCCGGCACCCTGGCCCGGAGTGGAAGTTCGCGGTCACCAGAAATGGCCGGCACAGTCTGACCCACTACGACACCGTCGAGGCTTTCGTCGCCGCCAGCCTGCTCGACGTGCACCTGGAGACCGGTCGTACGCACCAGATTCGGGTGCATTTCGCCGCGTTGCATCATCCTTGCTGCGGCGACCTGACCTACGGCGCCGATCCGGTCCTGGCCAAACGACTCGGTCTGGAACGCCAATGGCTGCACGCGCGTTCGCTGGCATTTGCTCATCCGGCGGACGGTCGTCGGATCGAGATCGTCAGTCCATATCCGGCGGATCTGCAGCATGCGCTGGATGTTCTGCGGCACGACAACTGAGGCGCCATCGCGGCCCCTGCGGCTAGTCCGGTTTGCGCGCCTCGACCAGGACGCGTGCGGCGTGGGCGACAAAAGGCCCGTCGGCTTCGATGCGCTCGTGTAGGTCACGAAGCCGCTGCCGGTACCGCTGCACCGTGAAATCGGGCACGGCCCAGATCACCTTGCGCAAGAAGTAGACGACGGCGCCGATGTCGAAGAACTCCTGGCGAAGTCGCTCGGCCCGCATGGTGACGACATCTAACCCAGCGGCCCGAGCTTGGGCGGCCTGGGTTTCGGGATGCCGCCGTTCCCACGCCTCGGGCTGTGGTCCGATGAAGTGCTCGACCAGTTCTGCTGCTGTCGCGGGTCCGATGTGCTGGGCGAGGTAGCCACCTCCCGGACGCAACACCCGGGCGATCTCGGTCCAGCACACGCTGTTGGGATGCCGGCTGGTGACCAGATCGAACGCCTCGTCGGCGAAGGGCAAGGCCGATTCGGACGGGGTGGCCACCACCACGACGCCGCGCGGATGCAGGCGCCGGGTGGCCAACGCCGCGTTAGATGGCCACGATTCCACCGCGGCCATGGTCGGAGGAAATGTGTCGGCACCCGACAAGACCTCACCACCGCCAGTCTGAACGTCAAGTGCTGCAGTGACATTGGCCAGACGCGCGCTCATCAGCCGTTGGTAACCCCACGACGGCCGCTGCTCGGTCGCTCGGCCGTCCAGCCAGGAGAAGTCCCAGCCGTCGATGGGCGCGGACTCCGCCTCGGCCACTAGTTCGTCGAAGGTGCGACCCACGGTAGGCATTGTCGTACGCGGAACCGGCGCGGATTGCGCGGCATGCCGACTTCATGCGACGAGGTCACTGCTGGTGCTGGCCGGCCTTTCCGTTCACTTGTGCGAGCGCGCTCCAGATGTGGGTGGTGCCGTGTGAATAGATTTCGACGATGTTGCCGAACGGGTCTTCGCAGTAGCACACGTAGAAGCCGATGCCGGGTGCGAACTCCCAGACCGCGCTGCGTTGCTTGCCACCGCTTTCGGCGATCCGTGCCGCCAGCCCCTCGACGTCCGGATCGATGACGCAGAAGTGAAAAGTGCCGGTCCTGTGCAAGTAGAACTGGGTGTTCTCGTCGGCGCCCCGTTGCTCAGGCTTCGGGTCGGAGAACTCGAAGAGTTCTAGGCCAACACCGTTTCCGGCGTCCATCATCGCGATCCGGCCGGAGACGACGTGCGGACCGAGCATGTCGGCGACCAGCCCACCGAAGTAGCCCTCGCCGGCGGTGTACTCCTGCGGTTGATGCAGAAGTTGAAAGCCGAGCACACTTTGATACCAGTCGATCGCGGCGTCGGCGTCGGTCACGGTCACTCCGACGTGGGTGATCGTCCGTGGTTGCTGAGCGCGTGATGTAGTCATGCTCTTCCTCCTTCTTCACCGGGACGTGGCTCAAAGCCACCTTTGCCAGTAAATGGCAGAGTCTGCGGCTACGTCCTCCTAGGGCTCGAAGCCGCTATCAATCCGAGCGTTTCGCGATATCGAGGAGCCGTCACCGTCGGCAGGCGTGCTGGCGTAGTCGCGCGGCGTCGTCCCGAATCGCGTTCGGAATTCCTTGATGAAGTGCGACGCACTGGTATAGCCGACCCGATGAGCGACCTCGGACACCCCTAGGCGTCGATCCATCACCAGGTCCCGTGCCCGATCGAGTCGTGCGTCTTTGACATATTGATACGGCGACGATCCGGTGAGTTCCCGGAATGCCCGGGTGAACGCGGACGGGCTCAGCCCGACTTGTCCGGCCAGGCTGGCGACCGTTATGGGATCGGCCAGATGGGTGTCGATGTAAGTCAGGGCGGCAGCAATAGGGTTGCCCGCCGCCTGCTGCGCGGCGAAATGCAGCATCCGGGCAGATTGTTCGCGCTGCAAGACCCGGTACACCAACTCCCGTAGATACAACGGGGCCAGGACGCGCCGGTCGACACTGGTGGACAACGATCGCAAGAAACGCAGCAGCGAACTCAGCACGTGGTCGTCCATTGCCGAGACGAGGCATGGCTCGGCGAGCTCGCGGACCGCGGTGGCTCTGGTCAGATGCGGCCCGGGCATATTCTCCGAAATGCTGCGGACGGTGGACGGCTCGACTTTCAGCACCAAGCACAGGCATGGATGGCTTGGTGAGGCATCGAGAATCACGCTCTGGAAGCGCAGATCGCCATTGATGACCAAGTAGTTGAATTGGTCGTACACATAGCGCTTCCCGTTGTCGATCACCGCCTTGCGGCCCTGGGCGACGATCCCGATAGACAGCCCCTGAATCTCTTGCCATTCCGGTTGCGTCGGCTCGGGGAACCGGTAGATCGTCAGACCCGGCCACAGCCCGACGTTCGCACCCACGTGCACCGCACGGGAAGCGAGTTCGGCGACGAGATCGGCCGACGTCAGGTGCTGCTCGATGTCTTCGGTGGCGGTCAGTTCGCACCTCCTGGCGGCTGGACACCATTGTCGTCGGGACTGGACGCGCGTAGCAAAGGTATCGGACCTCGGTATGCCCCGCTGGGTAAGCCGTCCCGGAATGGGCAAACATCGGGCCGGAATCTGATATTGCAACCGGGGTTGTTCCGGTTGGCTATGACTAGCGATCAGCAGGCGCCGGCAACGGTGATGCTGGTCCTCCGTCACGACAGCGAGGAGCGAAGATGCCGATGCGGGCTGCACGAATGCACGGTTACAACCAGCCGTTGCAGATCGACGAGGTTTCGATTCCCGAGCCCGGGCGTAACCAGGTGCTGATCAAGGTCGCCGCAACTGGCATGTGCCGCAGCGACTATCAGCTCGTGGACGGCTACTTTCGGGACGGCCTCCCGGTCGACTTTCCCTTCATTCCCGGTCATGAAGTCGCGGGCACCATCACCGAAGTGGGGGCCGACGTTCCCGAATCCTCCGGCATTACCGAGGGAGACCTGGTGGTGGTGGACCCCAATTGGGGCGACGGCACCTGCCGGCAATGTCACGAAGGCAACGAACAGTTGTGCGCAGCGGGGCAACTGGTCGGCTTCGGACCCAACGGCGGATTCGCCGAGTACATGGTCGCCCCATACGACCACGTCTTGTCGGTGGCCGATCAGCCGGACGCCCAACCGGAGTACTTGGCGCCGCTGACCGATGCCGGCCTTACTCCGTACCGAGGCATGAAGAAGTTGCGCGACGCGGGCAAGCTGGGCGCCGGCCGTACCGTCGTCGTCAACGGCATCGGTGGCCTCGGCAGTTATGCCGTGCAATACGCCCGCCTGCTCGGCGCCGGCGCAACCGTGGTCGGATTCGCCCGCAGCGACGAAAAGCTGCAAGTGGCAAGGGAACACGGCGCTCATTACACGGTGAACGTTCGGAACAAGAGCGTTGAGGACGTGCAGAACGAGATCGAAGAAGCCACCGGCCGGCGCACCGTCGACGCTGTGCTGGACTGTGCTGGTTCGTCGGATTCGCTGGGATTGGCGGCGGCCATTCTCGAGACCGAGGGTGCACTGTCCCAAGTCGGCCTGATGGGTCAGCAGGTCGAACTTCCGCTATTCCCGTTCGTCAGTGGAGAGAAGTCTTACTTCGGGTCCTTCTGGGGTAACCACAACGACCTCCGTGAGGTGCTTACTCTGGCCAGCCAGGGGCTGATCAAGCACCGTGTGGTTCCAATCAAACTCGAGGACATCAACGACAACCTGGAAGCCCTGGGCCGAGGCGACATCGTTGGTCGGGCGGTGGTTGTCTTCGACTAGCTGCACCTTCGTGCGCCGGTCACACCTTCGCGGTGCTGGTCTCCCCTGAGGCGATGTCCCCGGCGAGCGGTGCGATCGCACCCAGGATTTCAGCGACGGTCCCGGGCGGCACGCCGGCCGCCGTCAGGGCGTCACCCAAGTGCCCGGCGACCAGGGTGAAGTGGTGCATGGTGATGCCCCGCCCCTGGTGTACTTGCCGCATCGGCGCACCCGTGTACGGCTCCGGCCCGCCCAGCGCCGCGGCGAAGAATTCGACCTGTTTGCCCTTCAGGCGGCTCATGTTTGTGCCGGTGAAGAAACCCGACAACTGCTCGTCGGCGAGTACCCGGGCGTAGAAGTCCTCGACCACCAGTTCGATGGCCTCGTACCCGCCGATTCGGTCGTACATGCTGGCCGGCTCGCGCTTGCGAAAGCGTGACAGTAGGTCCATCCCATCAGCCCAGCATCGGCTGGTTGCTGTGCCGTTAGGCCGCGATCACGCTCGGATTACCATCCGTAACAGGCTGTTTGCCTCGACAGTCCCGTCGCGCCGGACGCTCGCGGTGCCGGTAGGGCAGCCCTCGTGCGGTGAGCGCAGAACGCATGCCCTAGGTTGATTTATGACCTGAGTCACATCAACCACACAGCCATCAGGAGCGGCATCGATGAATCTTGGTGACCTGACGAACTTCGTGGAGAAGCCGATCGCGGCGGTGTCCCACATCATCAACACTCCCAATTCGGCTGGACGATATCGACCGTTCTACTGGCGCAACCTGCTCGACGCGGTGCAGGGCCACAGCCTGCGCGAGGCGGTGGACGGCAAGACGATCCTCATCACCGGGGGATCCTCGGGCATCGGGGAGGCGGCGGCGAAGAAGATCGCCGGCGCCGGTGGGGCCGTGGCGCTGGTCGCTCGTACCCGGGAGAACCTGGAGAAAGTTGCCGACGACATTCGCGCCGACGGCGGCACTGCGCACGTGTACCCGTGCGACCTGACCGACATGGACGCCATCGCCGCGATGGCCGATCAGGTGCTGGCCGATCTCGGAGGCGTGGACGTCCTGATCAACAACGCGGGGAAGTCGATCCGCCGGTCCTTGGAGCTGTCCTACGAGCGGATCCACGACTACCAGCGGACCATGCAGCTGAATTACCTCGGCGCTGTGCAGCTCATCTTGAAGTTCATTCCGGGCATGCGGGAACGGGACTTCGGGCACATCGTGAACGTCTCCTCAGTTGGGGTGCAGACCCGCGCACCCCGCTTCGGCGCCTACATCGCCAGCAAGGCCGCGCTGGACAGTCTCTGCGATGCGCTGCAGGCCGAGACGGTGAACGACAATGTCCGGTTCACCACCGTGCACATGGCGTTGGTGCGCACGCCGATGATCAGCCCCACCACCATGTACGACAAGTTCCCGGCGTTGACACCCGATCAGGCGGCCGGGGTGATCGCCGACGCGCTGGTGCATCGGCCGCGGCGATCCAGTTCGCCGTTCGGGCAATTCGCCGCCGTGGCCGACGCGGTCAACCCCGCCGTGATGGACCGGGTACGTAACCGGGCGTTCAGCATGTTCAGGGACTCTGCGGCCGCTCGGGGTGGCGGCCAGTCAGAGCCGGACTCGTCGGAAGTGGACAAGCGCAGCGAAACCTTCGTGCGCGCGACCCGCGGGATCCATTGGTGACGTCATGAGCCTGCCCAAACCGAACAAAGAGACATCCGTCGTCATCACCGGCGCCTCTTCGGGCATCGGCGTGGAACTTGCTACCGGCCTGGCCAAGCGCGGCTTCCCGCTGATGTTGGTCGCTCGCCGCCGGGAACGCCTCGACGAGCTGGCCGGCAAGCTACGCGGCGAACACCAGGTAGAGGTGGAGGTGCTGCCGCTGGACCTGTCCGACGCCGACGGCCGGGCGCAGCTAGCCGACCGCCTGCGCAGCGACCCGATCGGTGGGCTGTGCAACAGCGCCGGCTTCGGCACCAGCGGGCGCTTCTTCGAGCTGCCGCCCGAGCGGGAGAGTGAACAAGTCACCCTCAACGCGCTGACGCTGATGGAGCTCACCCGCGCGGCTCTGCCGGGCATGGTCGAGCGGGGCGCCGGGGCGGTGTTGAACATCGCGTCGATCGCGGGTTTTCAGCCGATCCCGTACATGGCGGTCTACTCGGCGACCAAGGCATTCGTGTTGACGTTCTCCGAAGCCGTCCAAGAGGAATTGCACGGTACGGGGGTGTCGGTGACTGCGCTGTGTCCGGGGCCGGTACCTACCGAGTGGGCGCAGATCGCCGACGCCGAGCGGTTCAGCCTCCCGCTGTTGCAGACCTCCCCGCACGAGGTAGCCAAGCAAGCGATTCAGGGCATGCTGGCCGGTAAGCGCACCGTCGTGCCGGGAGCAGTGCCCAAGGCGGTCAGCACCAGCGGCAGGCTCATCCCTCGTAGCTTGCTGCTGCCGGGAATTCGGATCGGCAACGCGTTGCGCGGCGGCCCCGGCCGTTAATTGTCGGGCGGGATCTTCAACACCTGGCCGGGCTGGGTGATCCTGTCCGAGCTGTTGTTCATGGCGCCGGTCAGTACGTAGAGGTTGTCAGCCGCGTCGATGGCCACTCCATGGGTGTATGCGGGCATC
Source organism: Mycobacterium sp. 1423905.2 (assembly GCF_001673155.1). Classification (GTDB taxonomy): domain Bacteria; phylum Actinomycetota; class Actinomycetes; order Mycobacteriales; family Mycobacteriaceae; genus Mycobacterium. Next base: position 21,132 of record NZ_LZLE01000171.1, read on the forward strand.
TCGATCTTCGTCACGGTGCCGCCCGCCGGCACTTCCCACAGCGCCCGGTTGAAGCCGTCAGAGATGAACATGTTTCCGGCGCTGTCGAATAGCAGATGCCGCGGCTCGAGTAGTCCCGGCACCGGCAGTGCGGTGGCTTTGGCGGCGCCGGCGCTCAGCTTGAGGATCTGCCCACGGCCGGAACCTTTCACGCTGCCGGAGACATAAACGGCGCCGGATCTGTCCACTGTGATTCCACGCGGCAGGTCGAGACCTTCGAAGGGCAAGTCGGTCGGCCTGTTGTCCCCTGGGAGCAATTTTTTCACGCCGAACTTCAGACCTGAATCCTCCTGAAGAGTGCCGGCCGCGTAGACGATGCCGGCGGCATCGACCGTGAGGGCGGCCACCTTTGAAAACCCCCGGAACGGCAACCGAATCGGGATGGTCTTTCCCGATTCCACGAGCCACACGTCCGGGCCGTAGCTGTAGTAGATGTTGCCGGCTTTGTCCACAGTCAGATCCGTCGCGTACCGGAAGGTTGTCCCCGGGAAGTCGAGATTTGATGGGGTGCTAGCGCCCGGCGCCAGCTTGAACAATTGCTCCGGCGGCACCTCGAATACGTCTGCGTCGGGTGGCGGGGCGAGGCCGGCCAGCGCGTAGACGTTGCCGGCGCCATCCACAGCCACACTTACGGTCGGGTGCATACCGGGGAACGGCAGTTGGATGGGCTGGCCCTGATAGCTCCGTCGAGGAGCGGTGCTGGTACGGGCCGGCGAGGTCTTCGAGGCGGTGGCGCCGTGGTGGCCGACAACCCGGGGAATGGCGATGGCACCCGCGGCCACGGCACCGACCACGAGTACCGCGGCGATAGTCGGTGCGAGATAACGCCGTAATCGACGCGGCTGAGCGGGCGGGGGGAGTAGCGGCATCTGCGCGGGACGTGAGTGTGGATATGACACCGTGGGGGAACGGCCGTGGACCGGATCCCATTGCGCCCCAGCTGGATTGGGCGGCGCTGGCGCCGGTCGCGGCAGCTGCATGCTTCGGGTTGCGGCCGCCGACGGGTTAGGTTGCGCCGGCACCATTGCGGACAGAACGCCTTCGGCGGCGGCCGCCAACTCCGCGGCGCTTCGGTATTGCTGAAGTGGATCGGTCGCCAGTCCACGGGCGATGACGTCGTCAAGCCCGGCTGGAACCCCGGGGTGCTGTTCGCTCGCGCGCGGTACCGGAGCCGTTCCGGAAGCGGTCGGCGGGCGCCCGGTCAAGCACTCGTACAGCACCGCCGCGAGCGCCGCAATGTCGGCGCGGTACGTCGTCGCAGGGTCGGTGACCAGCGTGCGGGTCCGGTCGGTCGACGGCGTGGCCCCACCGGTATCGGTCAGGTGCACGGTGTCCCCGTCGTCGAGCAGGATGGTGTCGACAGTGATCTCGGGGCGCCTGCTGTGGTGGGTATGGGCGTGATCGATCGCGGTCGCGACTTGGCGCACCACGTTGACCGCGCGAGGGGGGTCGAGCGGACCGCCTTGCGCAAGTTGATGTTTGAGGCTGTAGGCCATCAACTGGCTCCCACTTTGAGCACTCGGTTGTTCTCCGTCAGGTAGATCACACCCGCGGCATCGACGGTCATCGCGCCGAATCGCTGGTTCTCCGGCGCGAACATCCGTATCGGAGATCCGGCGCCGACCGCCAATTTCAGCAGCCTGCCCATGCTTTCGGCATTGTCGATTACATAGACATTGCCCGGCGCGTCGACCGCAATGCCCTGGGCATAGCCCAGCTGGCCGAACGGAAGTTGGTTCGGGACGGCGTCGCCAGGCTTCAACTTCAGCACCCGACCCGCTTGCAGCGCATACACATTGCCCGCGCTGTCGACGGTGACATCCTCGAATGGTCCACCACCGAATGGCAGGACGTTCGGTGTCGTGGCTCCGACCGGCAATTGCAGCACCCGTTCGTTGGAAGCTACATAAACAGCACCGGCGCCGTCGGTGGCGATCCCGTTGGGGTAGAACCGTCCGAAGGGTAATTCAACCGGGGAGGCGGCGCCCGGATCGAGCTTCATCACCTTCCCGACGTTGTCTCCCTGTGCGAAGTCGGTGACGTAGATGGCGCCGGCACCGTCCACACTGACCCGCTTGGGCCGAGTCAACCCCGGAAACGGAACATCAACCGGCGCATTGGAATTCGGCGGTAACCTGTATACGCGGGGCTCGCTGGTGCCGACGACGTAGATGTCGCCGCCCTTTCCGAGCGCTATCCCGTTGAGCTCCCCGTACCCGATGATTGTCAATCGCGTGGCGTTGAGTGGTGGGGCCGCACTGGTGGTCACAGGTGCGGTGCTGCTGGACACCGCTGTCGTGCTGGTGCTGACCGTCCCGTGCTGGGAGGAGTCGGGCGCGGCCACGAGCGCGACCACCACAGCGGTGAGGGCTACCACGGCAACAGCGACGGCAGCAAGGACGGGACGACGAGATTTTCGACGCTGTGGTGGCATCGACGCCGGCGGCCGGGTTAGCGGCGCGCCGCCGGGAGTCCAAGGCTGCGTGGTGGCTGCCTGGTGCGGCGGAACCGCCCAACTACGTTGGCGCACCGGGCTGTCGAGGGCCCGCTGGGCGGCGGCCGCCAGTTCGCCGGCGCTGCGATAGCGTGCCTGCGGCTCTTTGGCCATGCCGCGAGTAATCACCTCGTCGAATCCGACCGGGACTTCCGGATGGTCCTGGCTCGGTTGCGGCGGCGGACTGGTCAGGTGGGCGGCGACCAAAGCCGGTATCTCGGTACGGCTCTCATAGGGCGCCGCCCCGGTAAGGCACTCGTACAGCACACACGCCAGTGCGTAGATGTCGGCGCCGGGTGTAACTTCGCCGGAGGCTAGGCGTTCCGGAGCGAGATAGGCGAACGACCCGACCGTGGTGCCTTCGCTGGTCAATTTGGTGTCGGTGGCGGCATTGGCCAGCCCGAAGTCCACCAGGCATGCGAAATCGTCTTTGCCGAGCAGAATGTTGGCGGGTTTGACGTCTCGGTGTATCACCGTCTCGGTGTGCGCGGCGTCCAGCGCCGCGGCGATTTGGCGCACGATATTGACGGCACGCGCTGGGCTTAGCGCGCCTTCGCGCTCCAGGACACTTTGTAAGTCAGTGCCGTCGATGAGCCGCATGTCGATGTAGAGCTGGCCCTCGATCTCGCCGCAGCCATGGATGGGAACCACGTGGGGGTCGTGCAGCCGTCCGGCGGTGCGGGCTTCGCGAAACAACCGCTCGCGGAAGGCCGGGTTGTGCGAGTAACTGCTGGACAGCAATTTGAGCGCCACCACGCGGTGCATAACGGTGTCTTCGGCTTCGTAGACCTCGCCGAAACCGCCGGTGCCAAGTAGTCGCCGTAACAGATAGGGCCCGAATCGGGTACCCGCTCGAGAGCTGGACGTCATGACGGCGCACCCAATTCCAACACTTTGCCGGTGGAGCAGGTGTCGCCGCGATGGCAGTCCGTGAGGAAGAGGTCTCCGTTCTTGTCGACAGCTATCCCGAATGTGTAGTTCAGTCCCGGGCGAGTCACCCGGGTGGCACTGGTTGCGCCGGGCGCCAGCTTGAAGAGGCCTTGCGTGTCGAGATCTGAGACGTAGACGTTGCCTTTCCCGTCGACGGCCACGCCGTACGGTCGTTGCAGTCCGCCGATCGGGAGCTCCGTGGGCGTATCCGCACCAGCAGCCAGCTTGAGCACGTGCCGCGCCTCGGCGTCGGCGACATAGAGGTTGCCGTCGCCGTCGACCGCCACACCCGTGGGCGTACTCAGGGGAGTGGTCGGCATCAGCACGGTCGCACTTGATGCTCCGGGTGGCAATTTGAGGACCTGCCGCTGAGCGCTGTCCGAGACGTAGATGCTGCCGTCTTTGCCGATCGCGATACCGAGCGGATGGCCGAGATGGCCGAAGGGTAACGGAGTCGGGCCGCGGGCACCGGGCGTCAGCTTCCAGACTCCCGGCGCGTGGTAGTCGGCGATGTAGACGTTTCCGGCCGAGTCCACTGCGACGCCCTCGGCGTAGATCTCCCCGAAGTTCAGCTCGGCGGGCGCGGATTGACCGGCCGCCAGCTTCAGCACCCGACCTTGGGGTGACCGTGAGCCCAGTTCGGTGGCGTACACGTCACCGGCCTGGTCGACGGCCACGCCGCGGACTTGCACCAGGTCGGGAAACTTCAACGCCGTCGGAATGGTCGACGAGGGTCGCGGCGTACTGGTGGCGGCCGGCGACGTCGCTGAGCGATGCGCGAAGACGACGATTGCCACCGTCGCGGCGACGGCCACCACTGCACTGACGGCCACCGCAATCGTGATGCGCCGGCGGGTTCTTCGGCGACGTGGTTGGGCCCACGCGGGCGGGGGGACGGGCCGGTAGGGCGCTGGGCCGGCATCCTGCGGAGGCGGAGGCGG
>NZ_LZLE01000172.1 GCF_001673155.1 Mycobacterium sp. 1423905.2
GCCGCCGCGGCCGTCGGCCATGACGCCCGGACTACCGCCGGCGTTCGACACGGTCATTGCGCGCGGCATGGCCAAAGATCCGCAAGTCCGTTACCAGTCGGTGCAGGAACTGGCCGAGGCCGCGCGCGCGGCGCTGTCCAACACCGTGACATCGGCCCCGCACGCACCCATTGCACCGACCCAGCCCCAGCCTGAGACGCCGGCCGCGCCGTCTCACGCGTCCAACTGGTCGATCTGGGTGGGCGTCGCCGCGGCGGCAGTGCTGATTCTGGTGGCGGCCGTCGTTTTCGTCTACGTCCGCCATGACGACAAGTCTTCTTCTCCCCCCACCGCGCCCCCGCCGCCGACCAGCAACAAGGTGCCCGACACCAGTGAGACCGTCGCCAACGGGCCTAATCTGCCTGCGCTGCCGGCATTTTCGCCACCGGCCAACGTGGGCGCCAACTGTCAGTACCCGTCGTCGACCGATCCGGCGGCCAAATCGGTGAAGCCGCCGCGGACCGGCACCGTGCCCACCAACCCGGCGCAGGTTCCCGTGACCATGACCACCAATCAGGGCGCCATCGGCCTGAATTTGGCCAACAACAAGGCCCCCTGCACGGTGAACAGTTTCGTCAGCCTGGCCCAGCAGGGCTTCTTCGACGACACCCAGTGCCATCGCCTGACCACCGCGCAGTCGCTGAGCGTATTGCAGTGCGGTGACCCCAAAGGCGACGGAACCGGCGGTCCCGGTTACGAATTCGCCAACGAGTATCCGACCAACCAGTTCCCCCCGCGCGATCGCGCCCTGAACCAGCCGATGGTGTATCCGCGCGGGACGATCGCCATGGCCAACGCCGGAGTCGACACCAACGGCAGCCAGTTCTTCCTGGTGTACGACGACTCCGAACTACCGCCGCAGTACACGGTTTTCGGCACCATGGACGAGGCGGGCACGGCCGTCGTCGAGAAGATCGCCAAGGGCGGCGTCGTCGGCGGCGGCGACGACGGAACACCGGCGACCACCGTCACCATCACCTCGATACGGCTGGACTAGCTGCTACGCGGCCGAAGTGACCCGGTAGACGTCGTAAACGCCCTCGACGTTGCGGACCACATTGAGCAGGTGACCGAGATGCTTCGGGTCGCCCATCTCAAAAGTGAAGCGGCTGATCGCAACTCGGTCACCCGACGTGGTCACCGAAGCGGACAGGATGTTGACCTTCTCGTCGGCCAACACCCGGGTGACGTCGGAGAGCAGACGGTGCCGGTCGAGCGCTTCGACCTGGATGGCCACCAGGAACACCGACGACGGCGATGGCGCCCACAGGACCTCGATGATCCGCTCCGACTGCTGTTGCAGCGAGGCGGCATTGGTGCAGTCGGTGCGGTGCACACTGACCCCACCGCCACGGGTGACGAACCCCATGATCGCGTCGCCGGGCACCGGCGTGCAGCACTTGGCGAGCTTGGTCAGCACGCCGGGCGCGCCGGGCACCGACACCCCGACATCGTCGGTGCTGCGCTGGCGGCGCGCGATGGTGGTCGGCGTGGACCGCTCGGCCAGCTCCTCTTCGGCCTGGTCGATGCCACCTAGTTCGGCGAGCAGGCGCTGCACGGCGTGCTTGGCCGAGACATGCCCCTCACCGATCGCGGTGTAGAGAGCCGAGACGTCGGTGTAGTGCAGTTCGCGCGCGACCGCCGACATGGATTCGGCATTGACCAAGCGCTGCAACGGAAGTCCACCGCGGCGGACCTCACGCGCCATGGCTTCCTTGCCGGCCTCCAGCGCCTCCTCGCGGCGCTCCTTGGCGAACCACTGCCGGATCTTGGTCTTGGCGCGTGGGGACACCACGAACTGCTGCCAGTCTCGGGACGGTCCGGCGTTGGGCGCTTTGGAGGTGAAAACCTCCACCACTTCCCCGTTATCGAGTTTGCGTTCCAGCGCCACCAGCCGACCGTTGACGCGCGCGCCGATACACCGGTGGCCGACCTCGGTGTGCACCGCGTAGGCGAAGTCGACCGGCGTGGAGCCGGCCGGCAAGGTGATGACGTCACCTTTAGGGGTGAACACGAAAATCTCTTGGACCGCAAGGTCATAGCGCAGCGACTCCAGGAATTCGCCGGGGTCGGCGGCCTCGCGTTGCCAGTCGAGCAGTTGACGCATCCAGGCCATGTCGTCGATCTCTGCCGCGGCGTGCGGATGCGGAACCCCGTTGCGGCCCTTGGATTCTTTGTAGCGCCAGTGCGCAGCGATGCCGTATTCGGCGGTGCGGTGCATGTCGCGGGTGCGGATCTGCACTTCCAGCGGCTTGCCCTCGGGCCCGACCACGGTGGTGTGCAGTGACTGGTAGACGCCGTAGCGAGGTTGGGCGATGTAGTCCTTGAACCGGCCGGCCATCGGCTGCCACAGCGAATGCACGACCCCGACCGCGGCGTAGCAGTCGCGGATTTCGTCGCACAGGATGCGGATGCCGACCAGGTCGTGAATGTCGTCGAAGTCGCGGCCCTTGACGATCATCTTCTGGTAGATCGACCAGTAGTGCTTGGGCCGCCCCTCCACGGTCGCCTTGATTTTCGACGCGTTGAGCGTGTTGGTGATCTCGGCGCGCACCTTGGCCAGGTAGGTGTCGCGCGACGGCGCCCGCCCGGCCACCAGGCGGACGATCTCCTCGTACTTCTTCGGGTGCAGGATCGCGAACGACAGGTCTTCCAGTTCCCACTTGACGCTCGCCATGCCCAGCCGGTGGGCCAGGGGCGCAATCACTTCCAGCGTCTCGCGGGCTTTGCGGGCCTGCTTCTCCGGCGGCAGGAAGCGCATGGTGCGCATGTTGTGCAGCCGGTCGGCGACCTTGATCACCAGCACCCGCGGGTCGCGGGCCATCGCGGTGATCATCTTGCGGATGGTCTCGCCTTCAGCGGCGCTGCCCAGCACCACCCGGTCCAGCTTGGTCACCCCGTCGACGAGATGACCGACCTCCTCACCGAATTCCTCGCTCAACGCCTCGAGCGTGTACCCGGTGTCCTCGACCGTGTCGTGCAGGAGCGCGGCGACCAAAGTGGTGGTGTCCATGCCCAACTCGGCCAGGATGTTCGCCACGGCCAGCGGGTGGGTGATGTAGGGATCGCCGGAGTGGCGCAGTTGGCTGGCGTGCCGCTGGTCGGCGACCTCGTACGCCCGCTGCAGCAGCGACAGGTCGGCCTTGGGATAGACCTCGCGGTGCACCGCCACCAGCGGCTCGAGCACCGGGTTGACGGCGCTGCGCTGGGCGGTCATGCGACGGGCTAGGCGAGCCCGCACCCGGCGGGACGCGCTGCTCGATGTCTTGAGAGTTTCTGCTGGCGGCTCGGCTGTATCCGGTACCGCCTCAACCGCAGTGCTGGCGTCCGCGGGCGCAACATCCTGCACTGTGGTCTGGTCGTCGGCCACGGTCGTCACCTCCGACCTCGAGGATATCTCGTCGATTGTCATTGCCCGCCGCTTCCGACGTTACGTGCCGAGGGTGCATTGGCGGCGTCGAGTGTGCGCCAGCGGCGGGGAAATCGACGCAACCGCGCCGTCACAGCACACTGGGAGCCGCTAGTTCACACTCGAACGACGAGGGCGGCCCCAGGCCGCGGCCTAGACCCGGCTCAGGCTGTGCACCGCCAGCGGCGCGATCGCCTCGCGGCCACCCAGCGCGGGCAGTTCGACGACCACTGCCGCCTTGGTGACGTTGGCGCCCGCGCGCTCGAGCAGCCGGCTCGCGGCGCCCAAGGTGCCGCCGGTGGCCAACACGTCGTCGATGAGCACCACGTTGAGGCCTTCGAGGTCGAGGCCGTCGGCGGGAATCTCGATGGTGGCCGGGCCGTATTCGCGGTTGTAGTCCTCCCGCAGCACCGGTGGCGGCAGCTTGCCGCTCTTGCGGATGGACAACACACCGGTCCCCAGTCGCGCGGCGATCGCCGCGGCCACCAACGAGCCGCGCGATTCAATGCCGGCCACCAGATCCGCGCCCTTGGCGGTCTCAGCCAGCGCGTCGATCACCGCGCTCATCGCTTCCCGGTCGGCGAACAGCGGAGTCAGGTCCTTGAACTGGACTCCGGGTTCGGGAAAGTCGGCGACGTCACGCGTCAACGACGCGATCACGTCAGCCACGGGCGCGCTTTCCCTGACAGTCGTCATTGCACCAAAGCCCATCGGTCCATGTTCCAGCCCGCTCCCCAGCGGGTCGGATTCCTGCTCACGGCATACATCTTTTTCGACATCAACAACGTCCGCTGCTGCCGATACAACGGCAATGTCGGCATGTCACCCCAGAGTACCGGCGAGCCCTCGGCGAGCAATCGGACACGCTCAGCGGCGTCGGCGGACACCGCCAGCGCCCCGATGATGCCGTCGACCTGGGGATTCGAATAGCCCGACAAGTTGTTCCCGTTGCCGCTGTGCAGGTCGTAAGCGTCCAGGGACGACGAACCGGTGGACCCGCTACCGGTCGCCCCACCGGTACTGGCCAGCAGTGCGTCGATCTTTCCATCGCGCAGCGCCTGCGGTCCGGGTGTGTCCAAACTCACATCTGTAACGGTGATTCCGGCCGGTCCGCACGCTTTGGCGATGGCACCTACGGTCGCCGCCAGGCGTGCGTTGGGCCCCCGGTACCCCACCCGAACAGTCAGCGGAGCCCCGCCCATCGCAGTGCGCGCGGCGACGGGATCGGCCCGGGCGAACTGCGCGGCTTCGGCGGATCCGTCGGCCGCGGCAACGGCGTCCTCGGTCGCCGGACTCAGCCTCGAGTTGGCGATCGCCACCCCCGCGTCCTTGGCGATGGTGTCGCGCGGAGTGCACAGTGCCACTGCCCGGCGGGCGCGGGCCTGTGCCAACTCCCCGCGCGGGGCGAAGATGAGCTGCTGAATTCCCGCCGAAGCGTAGTCGGAGCGTTCGTAATTGTCCGGGGTCGTCAGGGTTCCCGACGACCCGGCGGCGACGTCGACCACGTCGACGTTGCGGTTGTTGATGCGGTCTTGAATGTCGACCGCCTGAGGCCACACCGTGACGCGTTTGGTGATCGCCTTGGCTCCCCACCAACGATCGTTGGCGACCAGCACCACGCCGCCGCCGTCCAGGACGGACTGGATCTTGTACGGGCCCGACGACGGGAAGCGTTTGACGTCGATGCCGGGTTTGAGGTCCCAGGTGGTGTTCCACAGTCTGGCGATCTGTTCGATCACCGGCGTCTTGTTGGTCAGGAGCGCGGCGGTGACGTCGGTGCCCAGTAGGTCACCGATGACGTGTGCGGGCATCATCGCGGTCGCGGTGAACAGCTGGGCGTAGTCCACGACGCTGCGGTCCGGGATGAACGACACCCGCGCCTTCTTTTGCCCGGGGGTGCACTCGACGTTGGCGATGTCGCCGTAGCCGGCATGGGTCGCAGCGTCGAAACCAGGGAACCGCCCGGACTGGGCCGCCCACGCCAACACCATGTCGTCGCAGGTCACCGGCTTGCCGTCGGAGTACACGGCGTTGTCGGCAATTTGGTAGTCGAGCACCAGCGGGGCGCCGCCGACGACTGAGACGGTGCCGAAGTCGTGGTCAGCGACCACCTGCCCGTCGGGTCCGTGATAGCCGAAGCCGGTCAGCGCGCGGGCGAACGCCTGCGCCGCCGCCGACGAGGCGCCGACCACCGTATTGGCGTTGTAGGTAGCGACGGTTCCGTCGACCACGTAGTCGATCTGTCCGGCCGCGCTGCCCGAGCATCCGGTGAGCGGCCCGGCCACCAGGGCGGCCGTCAGGCCGATAACCACCAGAGCTCGCCGAAAGCCAAGACGCCGACGCCAGGTGGCCATCGCGCCTACCGCCGGCCGGCGTTTCGCTTGCCGGTCGGTCGCCGGGTGCCGGTGGGTCGGACCGGCCGGGCGCCGGGCGCCGGCTTGCTCGACGGCGCCGGCTTGGTCGGTGCGGGTTCGGATTCGGTGTTCGAGGCTTCCACAGTGGCTTCCGTGGCGGGTGCGACTTCCGGCGCCTCGTCCTCGGCCGCCTCGGCCGTGTCGGTGCCGGTGGCCGCGGCGGTGCGGCGGCGCCGTTCCACCCGGCGGGTGTGGTTACGCACCAGCTCGGTGCGTTCACGCAAGGTGACCAACAACGGCGTGGCGAAGAAGATGGACGAATAAGTGCCGACGATGATGCCGATCAGCTGGACCAGCGCCAGGTCCTTCAGCGTCCCGACGCCGAGCAGCCACACCGCCACGACCATCAACGCCAGCACCGGAAGCACAGAGATCAGGCTGGTGTTGATCGATCGCATAAAGGTCTGGTTGACCGCGAGATTGGCGTGTTCGGCGAAGGTCCGCCGGGTGGTGTGCTGGAAGCCGTGCGTGTTCTCCTCGACCTTGTCGAACACGATGACGGTGTCGTAGAGCGAGAAGCCGAGGATGGTCAGCAGGCCGATCACCGTGGCCGGAGTGACTTCGAAGCCCACCAGTGAGTACACCCCGGCGGTGACGGTCAGGTCGAACACCATGGCCGCCAACGCCGAAAGGGTCATGTAGCGCTCGTAGCGCACGGTGATGTAGAGGGCCACCAGCACCAAGAACACCGCCAGCGCGATCACCGCTTTCTTGGTGATCTGACCGCCCCAGGTCTCGGACACCGCCGCGTCGCTGATCGCCTTCTTGCTGGGCTTACCGTCGGCGCCTTTGGGCTGGAACGCGTCGAACAACGCATTGCGCAGCTTTTCGGTCTGGTCGTTGGACAACGTTTCCGACCGGATCTGCACCGTCGCCGACGATCCCTTGCCGACGGTGACCACCGATTCGGGATCGTTGCCCAGCGTCTTCTTGAACACGTCCTCGACTTGGGAGACCTGGACGGTGCCCGACGCGCCGGCGCTCGGCATCGACACCGTCGTGCCGCCCTTGAAGTCGATGCCGAAACTGAAGCCGCGCAGGATGATGCTGAGGATCGCGATGGCCATGATGGCCCCGCTGATGCCGTACCAGAGCTTGCGGCGCCCCACCACCTCGAACGCGCCGGTGCCGGTGTAGAGCCGCGACAGGAAGCTGTGCTGGGGCAGTTTGGTGTTCTTGTCGCTCACCGGCGCCACTTCCGTGGTGGCTTCGGTGATTTCCACCGCCTGAGTGTCGGCGTCTTTCTTGTCGGTCTTGGCTTTTGCCGCCATGGCGTTATCCCCGTCCCGTCTTCGCGGCCACCGCGCGGCGTTCGCGCGCGACCTGTTGCACGGCGCCCAGGCCGTTGTAGGCGGGCTTGGCCAACCGCGACGACTTGGAGGCCAGGTAGACCAGCGGCCAGGTCACCAGGAACACCACCACCAGGTCGAGGATCGTGGTGAGCCCCAACGTGAAAGCGAAACCCTTCACCTGTCCGATGGCCAGGAAGTACAACACCGCGGCCGCCAGGAAGGTCACCGCATTACCCGAGACGATGGTCTTGCGGGCGCGGGCCCAGCCGCGCGGAACGGCCGATCGGAACGAACGGCCTTCCCGGATCTCGTCTTTGATGCGCTCGAAGAACACCACGAACGAGTCGGCCGTTGTTCCGATACCGATGATCAGACCCGCGATGCCGGCCAGGTCCAGGGTGTAGTTGATATACCTGCCCAACAACACCAGGATGGCGAAAACCATTGCGCCCGAAGCTATCAACGACAGCGCCGTGAGCAAACCCAAGACCCGGTAGTAAAGCAGCGAATAGGCAAGCACCAACGCCAGGCCGATCGCACCGGCGATCAACCCGGCGCGCAGCGACGTCAGGCCCAACGTCGCCGAAACCGTCTGTGCCTCAGAAGATTCGAACGACAGCGGCAGCGATCCGTACTTGAGCACATTGGCCAGCTGGCGCGCGGTGGATGCGTTGAAAGGCGGCTCCCCGCCGCTGATCTGAGTGCGGCCGCCCGGGATCGCTTCGTTGATCACCGGCGCGCTGACCACCTGGGAGTCCAAGGTGAAAGCGGTCTGGGTGCCGACGTGCGCGGCGGTGTAGTCGGCCCAGACGTTGGCCGCCGGACCCTTGAATTGCAAGTCGACGACGTAGCCGATGCTGCGCTGATCCATTCCCGATTGCGCATTCTGGATTTGGTCACCGCTGATGATGGACGGCGCCAACAGATAGGCGGTCTTGTGGTCGGTCGAGCAGGTGACCAGCGGCAGCTTGGGGTCGTCATTGCCGGCGAGGATGTCCTCTTTGTCGCACCGCGTCGCCTCGAACTGCAGCGCCACCATCTGGATGTACTGGCTGGTGCTTTGCCGCCACTTCTTTTCCTGTGCGATGCGCTCCGCCAGGTCCTTGCGGGGATCCGGCGGCGCCGGCGCCTCGGCCGGCGGCGGTGTGTCACCGGCCGGCGCTGGACCTGGCGCCGGAGCGGGAGCCGGAGCCGGGCCGGGAGCCGGCGCTGGGCTGGGGGCAGGCGTCGGCTCCTCGGGGTAGGGACGCGGCTGCGGGGCCGGTGCGGGCGCCGGCGCTCCGCCGGGTGCACCGGGCTGACCGGGCGGCGGAGCCGGTTGTGCGCCCGGCCCAGGCGCAGGCGCGGGCTTCGGTTCGGGCGGCGGTGCCCCCTGCGCGGGCATCGA
>NZ_LZLE01000173.1 GCF_001673155.1 Mycobacterium sp. 1423905.2
GCCGCACCTGGCGGCGATGGCCACCACCGTGTCATCGGTCTCTTCCAGCTGACGACGCGCGGCTTCGGTGCGCACACGTTCGACATACTGGCCGGGTGCCTCACCCACCTCGTCGGTGAATACCCGAGTGAAGTGCCGCGGGCTCATCGCCGCCCGTTGGGCCAGTTCTTCGATGGTGTGCGCACCGCCGGGTTGTGCCTCGATGGCCTCCTGCACCTGCCGAATAGAGGTCCGCTTCGCTCGCGGCATCCACACCGGCGCCGCGAATTGCGTCTGCCCGCCGGGGCGACGCAGGTAGAGCACCAGCCAGCGGGCGACCGTCTGCGCGACCTCGGTGCCGTGGTCGTCCTCGACCAGTGACAGCGCCAAATCGATTCCCGCCGTCACACCCGCGGCGGTCCATACCGACTCCGAGCTCCGCACAAAGATCGGATCGGAATCGACCTCAACGGCCGGGAATTGATCAGCCAACCGGTCGGCAAATGCCCAGTGCGTCGTCGCCCGGCAACCGTCCAGTAAGCCTGCCTCGGCTGCGAGGAAGGCGCCTGTGCATACGGTGACGACCCGCCGGGCATTGCCGGAGGCGGCTTTGACCCACGCCATGAATCTCGGATCGGAGCGCGCGTCGTCGACACCCGCGCCGCCGGGCAGCACCAGGGTGTCGACGGCCTCGGCGGGGTCAGGCAGTGGCACCGAGACGAACGCGAGGCCGGTCGGGGTGCTGACCGGCTCGCCGTCCACTGAGGCCAGCTTGACGTCGTAGCCGCCGCTGGTCAGCAGTGAGGCCGCGGTGAACACTTCGTATGGCCCGACGACGTCGAGTGGCTGGACGGCGGGGAAGCCGACGATCAGCACTTTGCGGGCCATGAACCCAGTGTTGGCCAGCGATCCCCATGTCGTCTACGCCACAGAGCCCACCATTTAGGACATGCCCAGAGGAACCTCGCCGCAAGCCGGCGAACCCGGTTTTGGCAGACTGTGGTCATGGCACAGATAACGCTGCGTGGAAATGCGATCAATACGGTCGGCGATCTGCCCGCTGTTGGATCTCCCGCCCCGAACTTCAACCTGACCGGCGCAGACCTGGGGCCGGTGAGCAGCGAGCAGTATCAGGGAAAGTCCGTGCTGCTCAACATCTTTCCGTCAGTCGACACGCCGGTGTGTGCGACCAGTGTGCGGACGTTCAACGAGCGCGCCGCCCAGAGCGGTGTGTCTGTGCTGTGCGTGTCCAAGGACTTGCCGTTCGCCCAGAAGCGATTCTGCGGCGCGGAGGGCATCGAGAACGTCGTGACGGGGTCGGCGTTCCGCGACAGCTTCGGCGAAGACTACGGCGTTACCATCTCCGACGGTCCCATGGCCGGCCTACTGGCTCGCGCTGTGGTCGTGATCAGCCCGGACGGCAAGGTCGCCTATAGCGAACTAGTGCCGGAGATCGCCGAGGAACCCAACTATGACGCGGCGTTGGCCGCCGCGTCGCAATAGGTTCACAACCCGAGCAGCCGAATCGATTCGGCGCGCATGTCGACCTTGCGCACCTTGCCGGTGACGGTCATCGGGAAGTCCTCGACGAGCAGGACGTAGCGAGGCACTTTGTGGTGTGCCAGCTTTTCTGAGCAGAAGGCACGGATCGCCCTGACGTCCAGCTGCCCTCCATCTGGTCGCAGCTTGATCCAGGCGCAGATCTCTTCGCCGTATTTCGGATCAGGGACACCGACGACTTGGACGTCCTCGACGTCTGGATGAGTGTGCAAGAAGTCTTCGATTTCGCGGGGGTAGATGTTTTCGCCACCCCGGATGATGACGTCCTTGCTTCGACCGACGATCACGCAATAGCCGTCGTCGCGCATCAACGCCAAGTCGCCGGTGTGCATCCAACCGGCGGCGTCGATGACTTCGCGGGTGCTGTCCTCGTCGCGCCAGTAACCCAGCATCACCGAGTACGCGCGGGTGCACAGTTCGCCGGGCTGCCCGCGCGGCACGACTGTCCCAGTGACGGGGTCGACGATCTTGATTTCGACGTGCGGATGCGCCCGTCCAACCGTTTCGGTGCGGCGTTTCAGGTCATCGTCGATGCGAGTCTGGCAGGACACCGGCGACGTCTCGGTCATGCCGTAAGCGATGGACAGCTCAGCCATGTTGAGTTCGGCAATGCAACGTTTCATCAGCTCTACCGGACAGGTGGCGCCTGCCATGATTCCGGTGCGCAGCGAGGACACATCGCGGCGTGGCAGGTCGTTAAGGCCCAACATTGCGATGAACATGGTCGGCACGCCGTAGAGGGCCGTGCAGCGCTCCTGTTCGACGGCGGCCAGGGTGGCGTCTGGGTCAAAGCCTGGCCCGGGGATGACCATGGTCGCGCCGTGGCTGGTGCAGCCCAAGTTGCCCATCACCATGCCGAAGCAGTGATAGAAGGGGACCGGGATACACAATCGGTCACCGGAACGAAGACCGAGGAGCTCGGTGACGAAAAAGCCGTTGTTGAGGATGTTGCGGTGGGACAGTGTGGCGCCCTTTGGCGAACCCGTTGTGCCAGAGGTGTATTGGATGTTGATTGGATCGTCGACATCGAGCGTCGCCATTCGATAGCGCAATTGCGCACTAGACACCTGGTCGGCGCGCCGCCGCAGGCGCTGCCAGTCTTCGGTGCCCAGAAACACAATCTCCGCCAGTTCGGTGACCTCGCAACGCACCTGGTCGAGCATGCGTCGGTAGTCCGAGGACCTATAGCTGGTCGCCGACACCAACATGCGGACACCGGAATGGCTGAGCACCCGCGACAATTCGTGGGTGCGGTAGGCGGGGTTGACGGCGACCAGGATGGCGCCGATCTTGGCTGCGGCGTACTGCAGCATTGTCCACTCCGGGCAGTTCGGCGACCAGATGCCCACCCTGTCTCCACAAGCGATACCGCTGGCCATCAAAGCCCTTGCCAGAACGTCAATTTCGGTGTTGAGCGCCGAGTACGTCCAGCGCCGGTCGGTGGCGACATCGACCAACGCTTCGTGGTCGGGGTACCTCAGTGCGGCGCGCTCGAGATTTGACCCGATGGTTTCCTCGAGCAGTGGCAGGTCAATCGGACCGGCGTCATAAGATTCCATCGCAACGTCCTCTTTCGCTGGCCGCTGTGGAATGTGATTGCTCATTTGGGACCGTAGCAGCGCACACGGCATTAGCCTGACGTTCCGACCAGCAAACTAGCAACGGAGGAACGCCGATGCCCCGCACCAGTGCTTGCGCCCGCCGGAACAGCAGCCATAGGACTCGATCGGTCGGCGCTCGCGTCGCGGCCGGCACGCTCGTTGCAGCGACGCTCGGCCTGCTGATGGGCTGTGGCAGTACCGTAAAACCTCAGGGAGCGGCGCAGTCCGTGGTCGACGTCGTTTCCAAACAAACCGGCTTCCACCCCACCGATGTGCATTGTCCGTCCGGCGTGAAAGCCAAAGCAGGTCAAGAGTTCGACTGTCATTTCACCGGCCCGGAGGGCAAGCCGTATATCGCACACATGCGGATAACCAAGGTCGACGGTGACAACGTCGAGTTCGACATCAAGACTCGTCCCGACTGACTCTCATGCACGGGGGCGGACAGGTCGTTGGTTTCGTTCTGCTGCTGGTGCTCGGTCTCACCGCGCTGCAGGCACTGATCTGGATCCCGATCGTCCTTCGGTTTCGTCGTCGCTACCGCGCCGCGCTGGTGCGACTGGCAGCAGACATCGAATCAGAGGTGGTGCTGCGCCCGACCGAGAAGGCGACCTATCGCGGGGCTACGGCGCCGGGCTATCCCACCGTCAACAACAACGGAGTCATCGCGCTGACGCAACGCCGGGTGGCATTCCTCACCGTGACCGGTAAGCCGATTGACATCCCGCTCACCGCCATCACCGGGGTACGAGAAGCCAAAGCATTCCGGCGCTCGGCCGTGGGGGGCAGGTCGCACTTGCTAGTCCAGTTGTCTGCCGGTGAGGTCGGTTTTTTCGTCGTCGACAATGCGGCGTGGATCGGCGCGATCACCAACGCCTGTCGGCCGCAGCGGTGAGAACCTCGCGGCACCCGCGCCAGATTCGCTCGATTATGTCGGCGGCCGGCGGAAGGTCGTCGATGCGGCCGGCCACTTGCCCGGTGTTGGCCACGCTGGCGTCCATGTCGCCGGCAAAGTAGAGCTGCTGAACGCGTTGCAGCGCGGCACCGCTTTCCCCGAACGATGCTGCCGCGTCGAGTTTTTCCGCGGCGGCCGTACGGATTACCCGCATCATCCGCTTGCCGTCGAGGGGGAGCAGTACCGTGGCGGTCTCGTCAGCCTCGATGACCGCCTGCTTGAGCCGGGGATGTACTGGCGAGTCGGCCGACGCCAGTAATCTGGTGCCCATCTGCACTCCGTCGGCGCCTAAGACCAATGCCGCGGCCATCGATCGGGCGTCGCATATTCCTCCCGCGGCCACAATCGGAACGTCGACGTGGGCAGCGACCAACGGCAGCAGCACCATGGTTGATGCTCCGAAACGATTCTTGAAGCCGCCGCCCTCGACGCCCTCCACGACGAGTCCGTCTACGCCGGCGTCGACGGCTTTCCTGGCCGCCGCCAGCGTGCCGACCACGTGGAACACCGTGATGCCCGCATCGTGAAGTCGGCCGGTGAACAGGGAGGGGTCGCCGGCCGAGGTGGTGACGAAGCGGATCCCGTTGGCCGCGAGAAGGTCTACGACGGCTGGGTCGCGATTCATAAGAAGCGCGATGTTGGCACCCACCGAGCGGTCGGTGAGATCGCGGATTGCCCGCAGGTCGGTTCGTCCTTGCTCGGAGGTGGTCTCGACAATGCCCAGTGCACCGGCATTCGACACCGCGGCCGCCAGTTGAGCGCCCGCGATGTAAGTCATGGGCGCTTGGATGATGGGTATGTCGATATGCGCGAGAGTGCACAGGCGGTTCGGTGCGTTACGGTCGCTATCGTTAATTGCCATGTAGGGGACCGGCTTTGGAGTCTGATGGGTCGATTGTCGCGCGAAAGGATTCCGCTCGATGAACCCGCGCGCCCAGGGTTCGCACTCGCTCTGTCAACGCCCGGTCTGACGTCACAACACAGATTTCATCCGGCCGTGGATCGGCACTCACCAACCGGACTATCTCGTCGTCCGCCGAGTTGGCCGCCGCCTTGGGCGCATGGGCTATTTGGACCAGCGTCGAAGGTATGGCCTTGGACAACGGACGTTCGAAAACCACGGTGACGTAGGCCTTTTCCTTAGCAGCCCACCGGTCAAGCATCTCCACCAACGCAGCCATGGCGCCGCGCCGGTCCTTCCACCAGCCGTCGGGGCGACTGCCGATCACATTCATTCCGTCCACGACCCACCGCACGGACGCGGGCTCGCTCATCGGCCTAGAACCAACGGCGTTTCTTGGTCCTCTTGTCGAGCTCGGCTCGGAACTTGCCGTAATGCTGCTGCGCGGCGCTTTCTTCCAGCGCGCCCAGGGCATTGACCACTTCGAGATGCGACAGGATCAGCAGCCCGTTCAGCTGCTTGAGCCGTTCCTGGTTGTTCGCGAGCGTGTCTTCGTCGTCGACGTACGTGAGCAGGAAATTCCGGAGCGCGTGGCTACCGGTCATCCGCTCCGGGACTTTCATCTGCCGCAAGATGGTGGCCATGTCAGGGCTGGTCAAGACTTCTCCTTACGATCGACTGACAGCGCAAGCGTAGGAGACCGTCGACCAACTCCGATGTCGCGACTCGTTACGCCAGAAGCTCGCCGGGCTCGGGGTCGCCCGAGTCCCCTGATTGGCGGTCGTCCTCTTCGGCAGGTCCCACGGCTGACGCCAGCCCGGCTTTCGACGCGCCGCCGGCCGGAGCACCCGCACCCATACCGCCGCCCAGCGGTGCGGCGCCACCCATCGCCGACGATCCGGCATTGGCCGCGGCCGACGCCATAGGCGAGGACGGCGCCTCGATCAGCTGAGACATCAGCGGTGTGCGCGCCGCCGCCCCGGCCTCACCGGGCAAGGCTTCCGCGCGGAGCAGGCCTGCTCCGACGGTGGCGCCGGAGCCACCTCCCGCGCCGCTGCGCGACATGGCAGCCCCGCTGAACGTTAATGCGCCGGCCGCATCGTTATCGGCTTCCCCGTACATGCGCGCGATGTCGGTCAATGCCGTCCCGGTCCGCATCAGCTCTTCTTGAGCGGCGGCGTTGGATGCCAACATTGAGGCCGCTTCCTGCGCGAAGGCCATCACCGCCTGAGCCGAGACCTCTTCAGCACCGGCCGGAATGAGTCCGGACAGGACCGACATGGCCGCCGTCGTACCCGCGTTGATGCCTTGGCTACCAATGTCGACCAACTGCGACCCGATGTCGCCAGCGACCGGATCGTGGGACATGGAATCCATCTGCGCACTCCTCTTGTTCGACGGGGCCTTCGGCAGACTCACCACCGCAAACTCCGGCCCAGCCGCACTGGACGATGCACTAATTCTAAGGGCGGTCGTCGGGTCAGCCAGGCACTTTCTCCAGTCCGGCGCTCAGGCCCTGTCCTCTGGCGTCACATCCGCATCATCGGCCCCATGGCGAGCCGTTGATCCTGCTGCTCGTCGGGCAATAACCGAGATCGTCGGCGCGAGCAGAATGCGCAGAAGCAGGAGAAAGTCGCTTATTTCGACTATCGCCTACAACCGCGACCCTGGCCTGGTGCGGCCGTAGGTTTCGTGTCAGCAAATTGCCGAGCGAATCGCGCAAGCGCGGCACGCAAAGAGGAGACACAAATGCAGCCGTTGACTTTTCACCCAGTCGTTGCCGACATCGGTCAGCGAGTCATCGACATCGCCACCGCATGCCTGCAGGCCGGTTCTTCGGCGCAGTCCACGGTGACCGGACTTGTGCCGGCCGGGGCCGACGAGGTGTCGGCGCAGGCCATGCTGGCCTTCCAAAACGAAGCAGCGTCGATGTTGGCGCTGAACCAGGCCGCGCAAGAAGAATTGGCGCGGACCGGCGCCGCGTTCACTCAGATTGCGAACACCTACATCGCAGCCGATCGGGCCGCTGCTGGGGCTCTGGTCT
>NZ_LZLE01000174.1 GCF_001673155.1 Mycobacterium sp. 1423905.2
GACGGGCCCCACATGTCCGAGGCCTTGTAGCCACCGGCGTCACCCATGGCCAGACCGATCAGCGACGGGCCCATGCCCTGCGAGGGGTCCAGCAGCGCCGACAGCGAGCCGGCGTAGATGAACTGGTTGGGGTGGTAGGCGGCCAGGATCAGCGCCGAGGAACCGGCCATCGACAGACCGACAGCGGCGCTACCGGTCGGCTTGACCTGCTTCTGCGACGACAGGTACTGCGGCAGCTCGCTGGTCAGGAAGGTCTCCCACTTGTAGGTGGTGCAGCCGGCCTTGCCGCAGGCCGGGTTGTACCAGTCGCTGTAGAAGCTGGACTGGCCACCGACGGGCATGACCACCGAGATGCCGGACTGGTTGTACCACTCGAAGGCGGGGGTGTTGATGTCCCAGCCGTTGAAGTCGTCCTGCGCGCGCATGCCGTCGAGCAGGTACAGCGCCGGGGAGTTGGCACCACCGCTTTGGAACTGGATCTTGATGTTGCGACCCATCGCCGCGGAGGGCACCTGAAGGTACTCGACCGGCAGGCCCGGGCGCGAGAACGCCCCCGCGGTCGCCGATCCGCCGACGACACCCACCAGGCCCGACAGCAGGGCCGCACCAACGGCACCCACCATGAGACGGCGCGGCATGCCGGTCACGGCGCCACGAAACCTGTCAACAAGCTTCATCCTTGCTTCCTCATCCTCATTCTTTTAGGCGCATCCGTGTGTACTGGGCGCATCCTGAACTAGGTCGAACTGCACGCGCAGGGCTCGGCAGTGCCCGTGTAGTCAACCACACCTTTGTGGCCGCGCTCTCCTCGAGTCCGTCGCTGGCGAGGTTACCGGGTCGGAATCGGCGGCCATTCGCGCATCCGAAACGGCCTCCGGCAGCGGTGTTTCCGCATGTGCCGAACAGTGCGTGGCCCCTGGTAACGGGTTAGATGTGATGTTGCTGTCAGTCTTGGACACCACGCCGGACAACCGGTGGGCGCGCCGGCCGGGCAGGAGTAAAAATTTTTTTCGGCTGCCCGCGACGCAGCCGATCAAGATCACCCGATCAGTCCCCGCGCGGTGGCGTGGGCGGCGTCTTGGGCACCTCCCGCCCGCACTTGATGAGTTCGTTGAGCGGAATACGGTCGATCCGGTACTGGGTGAACTCGAACGAATGCACCACATTAGAGACGAACCGGTGCAGGGTCATCGGCGCGCGCACCGAATTGAGCACCGCCTCGGTTTTCGGGCAGTGCAGGGCCGACTCGGCCTCGGCGACCCACTGCTGGTCCAGGTAGGCCGGGATGCCCGGGAACCACTTCACCCACGGGCCGTCCGCCACCACCCAATCCGGGAAGAGGTTCTTGTCGTGGCCGATACGACCGTGCTTGAGCCGTTCGGTGTGCGCGGCCACCGGGTTGGCCAGACCGATCTGGTCGATCACCCGGACATCCAGGCCCACGTTCATCCCGACCATGCCGAGATTGGTGAAAAACACCGCGTGCTGCGGCTTTTGGTCGGCCGGAATGCCCGCGGTACCCGGCGGAATCATGGGCACCAGATCCCACTGGTAGTAGTTGCCCGACGGCAGCAACAGCGCCCCTTCCGGGGTGTTGTTGATCGCCACCAGGACGGCGGCCATCCGCGGATAGTTGAGGTAATCGGCGGCGGTCAGCGGGTGCGCCACCCCGGTCGCCTGGGCGTAGAACCGTCGTTCGTCGACGATTCCGGAGTAGGTGACGTGGGTGGCGTCGTCGCCCATCCCGGTCGAGTTAGCCGCCCACAGCGACCAGCCCGCGACGCCCAGCCAGAGCAGGCTGACCACACCGGCCACCCAGTATCCGGTCTCCTTCGAGTAGTCCTTACCGTCGGGAATCACCACCGGGATCACCGCGACGGGCGCCAGCAAACAGAACAGCGGCGCCAACAGCACCCGGCCGTGCATGAAGTCGCCGCCCTGGCGGATCCAGTACAGCGCCTGGAGCAGCCCGCTGACCAGGACGAACGCCACCACGGCGGGCGGGCTCTGCACCGCCCGGGCCCACCGCCCGTAGTCGGGCGTGACCAGCGGGCGCAGGAATGACGGGCGGCGGCGGGCGGCCATCAGCACGATGCCCAGCGGCACCAGCAAGACCAGCGGCACCCACAGCAGGTAGGGCTGGTCGAAGTTGGACAGGTAGATCATGCCTTGGGACCATTTGTCCCCGGCGGCGTCCTTGGCCAGTGCGGTGCCGGGCACCAGCAGGCCGTAGTAGCCCATCCGGAAGATCTGATACGCCACCGGAAGCAGACCACCGGCCAGCACGATCAGGCCGCGACGACGCCAGTTGCGGGCCGCGATCAGCAACATGATCAGCGCCAATCCGCCCATCAGCGCCAGTTCCGGACGGACCAGCACGCTGAAGCCCGCGACGAAGGCCAGTGCGCCGATGAATGCCGGATTCTCTGGCTTGACCCGCAGGGGCTGCGCCCAGCAGACCATCATCCACCACAGCAGGCCCAGGTAAGCCAGCACCAACCCGCTTTCCAACCCGGAAGTGGCGAAGTCGCGCGCCGGGGGCACCGCGATGTAAACCAGCGCTCCGGCCGGCAGCATGACGGCCCGGCGGCTGCGCAGGCTCGGCGCATACAACCGGCCGGCACCGAGCATCAGGAACGCGACGCCCACCAGCGACAACGTCAGCGCCATCGCCAGCGCCACGTACTCCAGGCGCATCGGCTGGCCCACCCAGCTGGCCACATACAGCAAATAGGTCCAGGCCGTGGAGGTGTTGGCTTCCACCCGCTCACCCTGGTTGAACACCGGCCCGTTGCCGGCCAGCAGGTTGCGCACGGTGCGCAGCACGATCAATCCATCGTCGGCGATCCAGCGTCTTTGCCACGCCCCGTAACCGAAGAGCAGCACGACGACGGCCACGCTGCTCCACAGGCTGATCCGCACCAGCGGGTCGTACGGGAAGACCGGCCAGTTCACCCGGCGCACCACCGGCCGTCGGGGAACCAGCACGCCGGCGCGCAGCGTCTTTAGCGTGGCGCTAGCCGAAGGCAACGGCAGCACCAACTGTTGCGATCCACGCCAGCGCCAGCAGTTGTAGCACCCGGTCGCGCAGTGCGATGTCTTCCGGCTCCCCGGCCAGCCCGCCGTCGACGTCCACCGCGTAGCGCAGGATCGCGATCGTGAACGGGACCATCGACACCGCGAACCAGGAGCCGGAATGCCGGTCCCGCTCGAAGGCCCACAGGCCGTAGCACAGCACCACCGCGGTGGCCGACATCGTCCAGACGAACCGCAGGTAGGTGCTGGTGTAGCTTTCCAGCGATTTACGGATGGCCGCCCCGGTGCGCTCGGCGAGCTGCAGCTCGGCGTAACGCTTGCCGGCCACCATGAACAGTGACCCGAAGGCGGCCGTCAACAGGAACCATTGCGACAGCTGAATGTTGGTGGCCGCGCCACCGGCGATCGCCCGGATGAGGTAGGCCGAGGACACGATGCAGATGTCGATGACGGCTTGGTGTTTGAGGCCGAAGCAGTACCCCAGCTGCATGGCCAGGTACACCGCCATCACCAACGCCAGATTCGGGGTCAACATCCACGAGATGGCCAGGGCCGCCGCGCCCAGCACGGCCGCCAAGGCGTACGCCAACCACTCGGGCACGACGCCGGCCGCGATGGGACGAAACCTCTTGGTCGGGTGTTCGCGGTCGGCCTCGACGTCGCGCACGTCGTTGACCAGGTAAATCGCTGACGCGGCGAGGCTGAACACGACGAAGGCCACCAAGACCTGGATCAGCACCTCGGTGTAGTTGTAGCGGACGCCCCCGCCCAACGCGGCCAGCGGCGCGGCCAGCACCAGGACGTTCTTCACCCACTGCCGCGGGCGCATCGCCTTGACCACTCCGGTGATCAGGTTGCCCGACGGCTGGGTCACCGGGACCACGTCTTCGCTCATCCGGCCAGACCTCCTTCGACCCCTCCGTCGATCAAGGCGTCGACTCGGACGGCGATGGCTGCCACGACGGCGCCCAGCGTCACACCGGCGGCAACGTCACTGGGGTAGTGCACGCCGGCCAGTACCCGGGACAGGGCCATTGGCGGCACCAACACCGCCGGCAGCGGTAACCCGGTGGCGCGGCCCAGCAGGATGGCCGCGGCCGTGGTCGACGTGGCGTGCGCCGACGGGAAGCTGAGTCGGCTGGGTGTCCCGACGTTCACCGCGACCGCGGGGTGATGCGGGCGTTGCCGACGCACCACGCGCTTGACCAGGACGGCGGCCGCATGCGCGGCCAGCGCGCCCACGGCGGCGAGCAGCCAGTCGTGCCGCCGGCGCGCCGAAAGCAGGGCACCGAGCAGCGAAACCCCTACCCAGCCCAGGCTGTGTTCCCCGAAGTGGGACAACGCGCGAGCCGCGGGCAGCACTGCGGGGCGGTCGGCCAGCGCCGACTGAACGGCCACCATCGCGGCGACCTCACCGCGCGGCGCCCCTGAAGGAGGGGCTTCAGGCATGTTCGGGCTTTTTGTTGCTGGGCGGACCCGCCGCGGGCAGCAGCGCCGTCTCCCACTTCTGCTTGCTGGACAGCACGGGCAAGGCTTCCCGGTAGACCCTGCGCATCTCGTCGAACCGGCTGACCAGTTGACGCTGCCGGCGCAAAGACTGCAGCAGCAGCGTCATCATCTTGCGGCGGTCGCGCTGGCGGTAGACCACCCCGGCGCCGTCGGCGGTGGTGACGGTGACCCCGTCGACTGTGCACAGCCGGAACCAGCGCGCATCCTGGGTCGGCACGTTGTACTCCGGGCGCTGGTGGGCCGCCGGGTCGGCCTTGGTCATGTTGTGCAGGATCCCGCGGGCCAACCGGTAGCTGATCGATATCGGGTTGACCGGCGGCTTCATCGCCTTGCTCTGGTGCGCCGGCGGCGGCAGCTCACTGGCGGCGGGCAACACCACCGCGTCGGGGTACTGCTTGCGCAGCCTGTGCACCTCAGGCAGCGCCGATTCCAGGATCGAGAAGATGTGCTCGGGGCCGGCCAGGAAGTCATCGATGGCCCGGTTCTGGATCGCGACCGTCGAATACTCAAGGCAGGCAAGGTGTTTCAGGGTCGCCTTGAGGTGGCTGCGGACCAGCCCGGAGACGTCGCCGTCCCAGTGCATGGCCGCGACCACCAACCGGTTGCGCAGGTGGAAGTAGGCCTGCCAGTCGATGGCGTCGTCCTTGTCGCTCCACGCCATGTGCCAGATCGCCGCACCGGGCAGCGTCACAGTCGGGTAGCCGCATTCGGCGGCCCGCAGGCCGTAGTCGGCGTCGTCCCACTTTATGAACAGCGGCAGCGGTTGGCCGAGTTCCTCGGCGACCTGCCGCGGGATCATGCACGTCCACCAGCCGTTGTAGTCGACGTCGATTCGGCGGTGCAGCAGCTTGCTCTTGTCGCTCTTGTCGTTCAGCGGGTACTCGGCGAAGTTGTGGTCGTATTCGGTGTGCGGGGCGGCGGTCCACATGAAGTTCGCCCGGCTCACCACCTCGCCCATGATGTGCAGGTGCGACGGCTCCTGCAGGTTGAGCATCTGGCCGCCCACCAGCATCGGGGTCTTGGCGAACCGGCTCATGGCCAACACACGCAGAATCGAGTCCGGCTCGATGCGAATGTCGTCGTCCATGAACAGGATCTGTTGGCAGTCGGTGTTTTTCAGCGCCTCGTACATGACGCGGCTGTAACCGCCCGACCCGCCCAGGTTGGGCTGGTCGTGGATGGACAGGCGGTTGCCCAGCCGGGCCGCCGCGGCGGGGAAATCCGGATGGTCGCGGACCTTGCGCACCCCTTGGTCGGGCACGATGACGGCGCCGATAACCTCGTCCACCAGCGGGTCCGCGGTCAGCGCGGTGAGCGCGTTGGCGCAGTCCGCGGGCCGGTTGAAGGTCGGGATTCCGACCGCGATGTTGGCCGTACCGGGCGCGGCGATGGGGGCATACCAGCCACCGCGCAACAGCGTGACCGCGGTGTCGGTGGTGATGTCGAACCAGATCCAGCCGCCGTCTTCGAACGGTTGCAGACCGACCTCGATCTCGACGACGGCAGGCGTGTCTTCGGTGCCGGAGAAGGCTTGGCCCTCGATGTAGATGCGCGCCCCGGTGGCCTTGGTCCGGTAGACGTCGACGCGGCCGGACCCGGTCAGCTCGGCGCGCAGCACCACCGATTTGCAAATCGACCAGCGTCGCCAGTAGCTGGCCGGGAAGGCGTTGAAGTAGGTGGCGAAGGAGACCTCGGACTCGGCGCCGATCTGCAGCGAGGTGCGGGTCGTCGCGTGTGCCCGGCGCGCGTTGGTCGTCGACTCCTCGAGGTAGAGCTTGCGAACGTCGAGGGGCTCGCCCGGACGGGGCAGGATGATCCGGGACAGGAGGCTGGTGGCGGTCATTTCACGCCCTCTTCGATCAGCGGGGCGCCGTCGCGCAGATGCGGCGCCAAGACGTTGTCGTACATGTTCAAAGCGCTGGCAATGGCCATATGCATATCCAAGTATTGGTAGGTGCCCAAGCGGCCGCCGAAAAGGACTTTCGACGACGCGGTCTCGGATTTGGCCCGGGCCCGGTACGCGGCCAACACGGCACGGTCGGACTCGGTGTTGATCGGATAGTAGGGCTCGTCGTCGTCTTCGGCGAACCGCGAGAATTCCCGCATGATGACCGTCTTGTCGGTCGGGTAGGTGCGCTCGGGATGGAAGTGCCGGAACTCATGGATGCGGGTGTAGGGCACGTCGGCGTCGTTGTAGTTCATCACCGGGGTGCCTTGGAAGTCTCCGGTGTCAAGCACCTCGAGCTCGAAATCCAAGGTGCGCCAGCCCAGTCTGCCTTCGGCGTAGTCGAAGTAGCGGTCCAGCGGGCCGGTGTAGATCACCGGGGCGTCGGGGCTCTCGGCACGCAACGCGTCGCGCACGTCGAACCAGTCGGTGTCCAACCGCACCTCGATGCGGTCGTCGGCGGCCATGTTCTGCAGCCACGCGGTGTACCCGTGCACCGGCAGGCCCTCGTAGGTGTCGTTGAAGTACCGGTTGTCGAAGGTGTAGCGCACCGGTAGCCGGGTGATGTTGCTGGCCGGCAGTTCCTTGGGGTCGGTCTGCCACTGCTTGGCGGTGTAGTTCTTGAGGAACGCCTCGTAGAGCGGCCGGCCGACCAGCGAGATCGCCTTCTCTTCGAAGTTCTGCGCCTCTTCCGGCTTGATCTCGGCGGCCTGCTCCTTGATCAGCTGACGCGCCTCGTCGGGCGTGAAGTACTTGCCGAAGAACTGCGACACCAGGCCCAGTCCCATCGGGAACTGGTAGGCCTGCCCGCCGTGCATCGCGAAGACGCGGTGCTGATAGCCGGTGAAGTCGGTGAACTGCCGGACGTAGTCCCACACCTTCTTATTGGAGGTGTGGAACAGGTGCGCGCCGTACTTGTGCACCTCGATGCCGGTCTGCGGCTCGGGCTCGGAGTATGCGTTGCCGCCGATGTGCGGGCGTCGCTCGAGCACGAGGACGCGCTTGTCGAGCTGAGTCGCCACGCGCTCGGCAATCGTCAGGCCGAAAAATCCGGAGCCGACGACGAAGAGGTCAAAGCGACCGGGAGGAGAAGTCATCGGTTGCCTAGGGTATCTGACCTTGCCGCCAAAACCCGATTTGGCGACATCAGTGGAACGTCACACCTACAAACCACTCACGTCGCGATTGCCTCACGATTCGATCTCATCACTCTAGTCACAACATTCTCACTCGTACCATCAACCGTGTGGGTTTCCTGCCGGTGCACTCGAAGGTCGAGATCGGCGAGAGCCGACGCACTGCTAATCCAGATTGAGGAGACTTCCGTGCCGAACCGACGCCGACGCAAGCTTTCGACAGCCATGAGCGCGGTCGCCGCCCTGGCAGTCGCGAGTCCATGTGCTTATTTCCTGGTTTACGAATCGACGAGTTCCACTCCGCCGCCGCAACATCACGAGTTCAAGCAGGCGGCGTTGATGAGCGATCTGCCCGGCGAGCTGATTGGCGCGCTGTCTCAAGGGTTGTCGCAGTTCGGCGTGAACCTGCCTCCCGTGCCAGCTTTGGGCGGCGCGGGCGGCGCCAGCACCGGCCTCGGCACTCCCGGCCTGGGCGCCACCCCGGGATTGAGCAGCCCCGGGTTGACCAGTCCCGGCCTGGCGAGCCCGGGGCTGACCAGCCCCGGCTTGGCTAGCCCCGGCCTGACCAGTCCGGGCCTGCCCGGTCTGGCGCCCACCACGCCGGGTGCCTTGGCCGCGCCCGGTGGGGGTCTGCCCTCCCCGACGCCCGGAGCAGCCACCACGCCCGGCCTGCCCAATCCCGCGCTCACCAGCCCCACCGGAGCTACCCCGGGCTTGACCAGCCCCGCCGGTGTGAGCCCGGCCGCGGGCACGGGTGAAGTGCCCATCACCGCGCCGGCCGCGTTGGACCCCGGCGCCGACGGCACCTATCCCATCTTGGGTGACCCGTCGCTGGGCGGCGGCACCGGTTTGGGGCCGGTCAGCCCGATAGGCACCGGCGGCGGCGGTGGCTCCGGCGGCGGTGGCGGCGGTGGCGGCCTGGTCAACGACCTGATGCAGGCGGCCAACCAACTGGGTGCCAGCCAAGCGATCGACCTGCTCAAGGGCCTGGTGATGCCGGCGATCATGCAAGGCGTGCAGAACGGCGGTGCGGCAGGCGCCCCGGCCGCGGCCGCTCCGGCCCTGCCGGTTCCTGGCGCTCCGGCACTGCCCGGCGCGGCGGCGGTTCCCGGTGTGCCGGCGGCGCTTCCCGGCGCGGCGGCTGCGGTTCCCGGTGTGCCGGCGCTGCCCGCGGCTGCGGGCGCGGCCGCGCTGCCGGCGGCTGCTGCCGCGGTTCCGGCCGCCGCACCTGCCCTCCCGCCGGTCTAAAAGAGAGGCTTGTCACCGGACGACACCGCAGAGTGCTCTGCGGTGTCGTCGACAGGTTTCTCCACGAAATCGCCGTGTCGTCACATCGAAAACATTAGACACACACGTAACATCGCCTGGTGCCGTCCCGTAATCGTGCACCGACGATGCTGGTCACCGCCATTGCCGCAACGGTCGTCATCGTCTCGTGGCTGCTCTATCGGCCTGCCGGTGACGACGATCGGGCGCCGCGCCCGGCCGACACCCAAATCGCCGAACAGCCGCTGGTCGGACTGGGCGGTGGGGTGACGGTCCGAGAGCTGACCCAGAACGCACCGTTTTCTCTGATCGCGCTGACCGGCGACCTGGCCGGTACGTCGACCCGGGTCCGGGCCAAGCGACCGGACGGCTCCTGGGGACCGTGGTACCAGGCCGAGTACGAGACCGCGGCACCCGACGGCGGTCGGCCGGCCTCGGGACCGCGCAGCACCGATCCGGTCTTCGTCGGCACCACCACGACCGTGCAGGTCGCGGTCACCCGCCCGATCGATGCGCCGGTGACCCAAGCCCCGCCAGCGCCGCCTGCGACCGTGAATTCCAATCTCGGGTACCGCCCGGTGACGAAGGAACAGCCGTTCGCGCAGAACATCTCGGCGGTTTTGATCACGCCGCCGCAGGCACCCGTGGAAAACCACTGGACACCGCCCACCGGGGTCAACATGCCCGGCCAGGCCCCGCCGATAATCAGTCGGGCGGAGTGGGGCGCCGACGAGGCGTTGCATTGCGGCACACCAAGATTCGGCCGCTCTATCCGCGCCGGAGTGGTGCATCACACCGCGGGCAGCAATGACTACTCCCCGCTGGAGTCAGCTGGCATCGTCAAAGCGATCTACACCTACCACAGCAAGACCATGGGCTGGTGCGACATCGCCTACAACGCACTGGTCGACAAATACGGCCAGGTGTTCGAGGGCGCCGCCGGCGGCCTGACCAAAGCCGTCGAAGGCTCCCACACCGGCGGCTTCAACCGGGAAACCTGGGGCGTGGCCATGCTGGGCAACTTCGACGACGTCGCGCCAACCCCGGTTCAACTGCGCACCGTCGGCCGGCTGCTCGGATGGCGGCTGGGCATGGACAGTGTCGACCCTAAAGGCATGGTGGAGTTGGAGTCTCAGGGCGGCTCGTTCACCACCTTCCCCACCGGGGCGATCGCGAAGTTGCCCACCATCTTCACCCACCGCGACGTCGGGAACACCGACTGTCCGGGCAATTCCGCCTACGCGCTGATGGACGAAATCCGCGATATTGCAGCGCATTTCTACGATCCGCCGGAGGAGCTGATCAAGTCGCTGGAGGGTGGGGCCATCTATCAGCATTGGCAGCAGATCGGCGGCATGAACAGCGTGCTCGGCGCGCCGACCTCACCGGAGCAGGACGCCGCCGGCGGGGCTCGCTACGCCACGTTCGCCAAGGGCGCGATGTACTGGGCGCCGGGAATCGGCGCCGAGCCGGTCACCGGGGCACTCTATGAGGCCTGGGCATCGCTGAGCTACGAGCGGGGCCCCCTGGGGTTGCCGACGAGCGCGGAGATTCACGAACCACTGCAGATCACTCAGAACTTCCAGCATGGGACGTTGAACTTCGAGCGGCTCACCGGAAACATCACCGAAGTGGTGGACGGCATCATCACTCCGCTGACCACCCAGCCCCCGAGCGGCCCCAATGTGCCGGCGGAGCACTTCTCGTTACCTACTCATCCGCCGAACTAGTCTGCAGGTGTGCCTCAGACGCCGTACCTGACCATTGATCTGGACCAGGTGCGCACGCAGTTCCGCGCCTTGCGCGCCGTTCTTCCCGACGCGGAAGTGCGCTATGCGGTCAAGGCGAATCCCGCCAAGCCGATTCTGCGGTTGCTGGCCGACGAGGGCGCCACGTTCGACGTCGCCGCAACCGGCGAGGTGCAGGCCTGCCTGGCGGCCGGCATCGGCGGTGCTGCGTTGACGTTCGGCAATCCGATTCAGAAGGCGGCCGCCGTGGGGCACGCATACGACCGGGGTGTGCGACGGTTTGCCTTCGACACCGCCGACGGGTTGGACGTGATCGCGCGATACGCTCCCGGGGCGGTCGTGGATTGCCGCGTGGCGCCGTCGGTTCCGGCTTCGGTCACGCCATTCGGTGACAAGTTCGGCTGCCCGCCGGCGGCAGCCGTGGGCCTGCTGCAACGCGCCCGGGGAATGGGATTGCAGCCGCAGGGACTGTGCTTCCATGTGGGCTCTCAGCAACTCGACCCGTCGGCGTGGGAGCTTGGGATAGCATGCGCCGCTAGCATTTTCGACGAGTTCGGTGATCTGTCGGTGCTGAATATCGGGGGCGGATTCCCGTTGCCGTACGCCGCCGGCGCGCCGGATCTGAGAGTCATTGCGGCGACGATTACCGCTGCGCTCCAACGCCGTTTCGGCACTAACCCGCCGCACCTGGTCATCGAGCCCGGCCGGGTGATTGTGGGCGGGGCGGGCACCATTCACAGCGAAGTGGTGTCGGTGCGCACCGGTCTCGATGGCCGACGCTGGGTGTATCTGGACATCGGGCGTTACGGCGGTCTGGCCGAAACGGAGAACGAGTACATCCGTTATCGGTTGCGCACCGCGCGCGACGGTGATCCGGTGGACGACGCCGTGCTGGCGGGACCGACGTGTGATGGCGACGATGTGTTGTATCAACGGTATCCGTTGCCGGTGTCTCTGCGCCGCGGTGACGCGGTCGAGATCCATGACGCCGGTGCCTACACGGCCAGCTATGCGTCCGCCGAGTTCAACGGAATAGCGCCGCTGCCAACATATTTCGATGACGGTGCGGGCGCAGGAAGAGACATCGTCGAACCGTTGGCGCCCGGACTGACGCGCCACTGGCGGCTCTGCGAGGTCATCTGCGATGTGCGCACGCCATACCAGCACCTGGTCATCGGCCGCACCGAGCAAGGCGTGGCGCTGTTCAGCGACGACGAGCGGCAAAGCACCGAGTTCAGTCAGCTGGTGTATCACGAGGCGTTGCTCGTGCCCGCGTTGCTGCTCGCGGAGAAGATCGAGCGGGTGCTCGTGATCGGCTCGGGTGAGGGTGTGGTGAGCCAGGTGGCGGTGGCCGCCGGTGCCATCCACGTCGACCACGTCGACATCGACGGCGAAGCGGTGCGGTTGTGTGCCGAGCATCTGCCCTACGGGTACACCCCGGCCGAATTGCGCACCGCAGAATGCGGGGTCGGTCCGGTACGGGTCCACTATTGCGACGGCTGGGATTTCGTCGATCGGTGCGATACCCCTTATGACGTCGTGGTGGTCGACCTGCCCGACGAGCGGGTCGAGCCGAGCCAACACAACCGGCTCTACGACACCGAGTTCTTGGCGAAGTGCAGCGCCATCGGTGGTGTCGTCGTCGGCCAGGCCGGCTGTCCGACGCTGTGGCGCAATGAGTCACTGCGCAGGTCGTGGCAGCGGTTCCATCAGGCTTTTGGTCAGGTGGTCTACTTCGGCAGCGACGAGCACGAGTGGGCTTTCCTATCAGGGCTGTCCGGGCGGCGCGTCGAAGATCCGGTTGCCGTCATGATTGCGCGGCTGCGCACGCTGCCCTACCGACCGCAAACGCTTGACGCCGCAGCTCTGGTCGGATGCACCGTCGCGCCGGTGTCGCTGCGAGCACTTTGACGCCGAGTCGCTCGATTTCCGGCGGATGTGGCCGCCGTCACAGTACGCTCGAAATGCCCTGAGAAAGTTATCGAGTAGGACGGGAGATGGCCGTGTCTTTCTTGGCCACCGCACCGGAGATGGTTACGGCCGCGGCTGAAAATTTGGCCGGTCTCGGCTCCAGCCTGGGGCAGGTCACCGCGGCGGCAGCAACCAGCACCACCGGCGTCGCCGCGGCGGCCGCCGATGAGGTTTCGCTGGCGATCGCGCAGCTGTTCGGCACCTTCGGCGAAGAATTTCAAGCGGTCAATGCCCAGGCCGCCGCGTTTCAGGCCGAGTTCACCAGACTCTTGAACGGATCCGCGGCAGCGTACGTCGCCACTGAGGTCGCCAACGCTGAACAGAACTTGCTCGGCGCGGTCACCGCGCCGGCCGCGGCCGCCGCACCGGCCGTCCCAGGCAGCGCGTATCAGCGGCTGTTCATCAACACCGCCACCAATTTGCAGGCGCTCGGCAACGCCTGGGGGGCTAACCCCTTCCCGTTTCTGCGCCAGTTCGTGGCTAACCAGTTCGGGTACGGGCAGCAGATCGCCACGGGTTTCGCCACCACTTTCCAAAACGCTCCGCTGCTTTTGGCTAATCTGCCGGCGACCATCCAGGCCGACATCCAAACTCTGGCCAACTTCCCGGCCGCGTTCTACGCCCAGCAGTTCATCACCACGCAGCTCGGATTCGCCCAGACCTTCGCCAACGCGGTCAGTGACGGGATCGCCACCCTCATCCCTGGATTGCCCGCATTCGGCGCGGGCCTACAGCAGGCGTTCGGGACGCTGTTGACGGGTAACTACTACGGCGCAGTGGTCGACGTGGCTAGGTCGTACGCCAACCTCTTGGTCACCGGTTTCGACCCGGGCAACGTGACGTTCGGCGCAGTCGGGATAACCCTCACCGCCACGGTAAATCCCAGGTTGCTTGGCCCGCTCGGGGATCTGTTCACGATCATGAACCTGCCGGGACAAGAGGCCCAATACCTGACCAGTCTCATGCCGCCGTCCATCCCGCGGCAGATTGCGCAGAACTTCACGAACGTGCTCAATACGCTTACTAATCCGAGCATTTCGGCGACTGTCGCGCTGCCGCTGGACAATCTGGCCGGCGGGTCGATCAGCGCCTTCTTCGGGTTGCCGTTGGTCGCCGCTTACGGCTCAGCGGGAGCGCCGTTCTCGGCGCTCGGGACGCTGGCGCTCAGCGCGACCAACATCAAGCAATCCTTGGCGAGCGGCAACATCCTCGGAGCGCTCGGCGCATTCATCGACGCCCCGGCGTCGACGTTGGATGGGTTCCTGAATGCCGAAACGCTGGTCAACCAAACGATTGTGCTGCCGAACAATTCCGGGATAGGGCCGTCGACCGTCTCGATCGACCTGCACTTGCCGTTTGACGGGCTGCTTGTGCCGCCACATCCCGTGACGGCCACGGTGCACGTGCCTGGTTTCCCGGTCCCTGTTCTTGGGATCCCAGTGCCCGCTACGGACCTCGACGTACCCATCTTCGGCACGCCGTTCTCCGGCCTGATCCCGCTACTGGTCAACTACATCCCGCAGCAACTGGCCCACGCAATCGCCCCGGCCGCCTAGCGGCGCAGGCGTCGCCACCGAATACCGTTGCGGCGCTACGGGTCTCGTCGTCTTCCTCGGCCAACAGCCTCTCCGGGTGATGGTAGGTGTTGGTGCGGGGTTGGCCGTACTCGAGGTGGGGTGGGGGGATCCATTCGGTTTCGCCGTCGGTGTTTTGGCGGGTGGTGTAACCCTGGTCGACGAGGGTGTGGTCGGGGCGGCAGGCGAAGGTGAGGTCGTTGACGTCGGTTGTTCGGCA
>NZ_LZLE01000175.1 GCF_001673155.1 Mycobacterium sp. 1423905.2
ATGCGTCGGATCCCTCTCGACCGATGAAATCGCGCGGCTTCATGCCCGATTGCATCAGTTCGGCCCGGCGCGCCTGGACGTCGGAAGCCGCACCCACCATGTTGGTCAAGATATGGCTGACCTGAAGGTGCACCCGCATACCCATCAGCTCCCAGGCGCGCTTCACGTTGTTCTTCACCGCCATCAGGGTGGTCAAAGGGATCTGCGCGATTCTGCGGGCCATGTCCTCGACGGTGTCCTCGAGGTCTTCGCGGGGAACCACTCTGTTGAGCAGTCCCCAGTCCAGCGCCTGTTGGGCCGATAAGGTCGGCGCCAGCAGCAGCCAATCCATGGTGCGGTGCCAATTCATCAGCAGCCACGGCTCGATCATGGTGTGCCCGCCGGGCTCGCCGAGGCTTTGCGCAAGCGGCATTTGGAAATACGCGTCATCCGACGCAACACAGAAGTCGGTCAACAGGCCCAGGTAGATACCGCCGCCCATGCAGTAACCGTGGATCTGGGAGATCGTCGGCTTGGGGAACTCCCACAGGTACAACGTCGGCCACAGGAACAGGTCGGCGGTGCCCTTGTACAGATCCTCAAACGTTTCACCGAAATCGGGATACGGATTTTCCTCCGGCCCCCACCGAGCCACGTGCCCCCCGCAAAAACCCTTGCCGTTGGCCTTGAGGATGACGACCTTGATCTCTTTATCGCGGTCGGCCTCGTGCAGGCAGTCATCGACTTCGGTGACCAGAACCGCGTCTTTGGTATTGGCTTTGTCGACGCGGTTCAAAATGATTCGCGCAATCGGCGGTTCGCGTTCATAAATAATCGCTTCCAGGACACGCCGCTCCATGCGCGTTACATTACCGGACGCCGCCGTAACGCAGCAGCTAGTTTTCTGCAGCGCCGGGTGCTTCGAGGTGTTCTGCGTCTGCGCGTGATTTCGCTTGTGCCGTCGCGCAATTCTTCACCCGAAGATCAGCGTGCCCCGGATTTCATTTCCTGCTGAGATCACCGATTGAGTGTTCACCGAACGGGTGCGGTAAGCTGACGGCAACGCTGGCAACCGGTAGGTGAGGCCAGCGACGTCGTGAAACGCTTAGTTGTCCCACTGTTGCCAGTCCGAATCCCGGACGCAGCCAAACCCAGTTGACACGTGCGTCCCGCACAAGCATGTCTTGCGGCGATCGATTTTGCCCTCCGGCAATCTCGCCATTGGTACCCGAGCCGCACCGCGGACCGGGACCGCATGCCCCGAAAGGCACGAACTTTGACCAGCAGCACAACCTTCGCCGACCTCGGCGCGCCCGAACCGATCGTCACATCGCTGACGGCCCGCGGCATCACTCATCCGTTTCCCATCCAGGCCGCGACGCTTCCTGATGCCCTTGCCGGCCGCGACGTGCTCGGTCGCGGAAAGACGGGCAGTGGCAAGACGTTGGCTTTCGCTATCCCACTGGTAAGCCGCCTTGCAGGGCGTAGCCGGCGCCCCTTGCGCCCGTCGGGATTGGTGCTCGCGCCGACCCGTGAGCTGGCCACTCAGATCACCGCCACGGTGCAGCCGTTGGCCGCCGCGCATCACATGCGGGTCGGCACCATCTTCGGCGGTGTGCCGCAATCCCGCCAGGCAGCCGCGCTCAAGTCGGGCATCGACATCGTGGTGGCTTGCCCAGGCCGGCTGGAAGATCTGATGAAGCAGCGGCTGATCAGCCTGGACGACGTTGCCGTCACGGTCATCGACGAAGCCGATCACATGGCCGATCTCGGCTTCCTGCCCGGGGTGACCCGAATCCTGGCCGCCACACCCGCCTCCGGGCAGCGGCTGCTGTTCTCGGCCACGCTGGACAAGGGCGTTGACAAACTTGTCACCCGCTTCTTGCGCGACGAGGTCTTGCATTCGGTCGACGAAGCCAACTCCCCTGTCTCCGCCATGACTCACCACGTGTTCCACGTCGCCAGTGCGGAGGCCAAAAAAGAGCTGGTGCACCGACTCGCCTCCGGCACCGGCCGCCGAATCCTGTTCCTGCGCACCAAACACCAGGCGCGTAAGCTGGCCAAGCAGCTCACCGACGCGGGGGTGCCGTCAGTTGACTTGCACGGCAACCTTTCTCAACCTGCCCGCGACCGCAATCTTGCTCGATTCGCGGCGGGAGATGCCCGGGTACTGGTGGCAACCGACATCGCCGCGCGCGGCGTGCACGTCGATGACGTCGAATTGGTGGTCCACATCGATCCGCCGATGGAGCACAAGTCCTATCTCCATCGTTCGGGACGTACGGCGCGAGCCGGAAACGCAGGTGACGTCGTGACCGTGGTGCTACCCGAACAGCGCGCGCATGCACGCGCCCTGCTGCGCAGCGCTGGGATCCGGGTGACTCCCCAGGATGTCGCCGCCGATTCCGCCGCGGTGCGCCAACTGGTCGGTGAGGTGGCTCCGCACCGAGCGCCAGCGCTGACCACCGTTGTGTCACCGCCTCGCCAGGCGCACCGCGCGGCCGGGCCCGGTCACCGCAGGCGCGGCACCACCCGGCGGGCGGTACCCACCCGCAACGGCGAGA
>NZ_LZLE01000176.1 GCF_001673155.1 Mycobacterium sp. 1423905.2
CCCGTTGGGTGGTGTTCTGGATGCCCAGCGCGCGTCCACTCCAGAACGGCCCGGCGAACTCGGTGATCGCGGTCGCCTCCAGCCCGTTGTCGAGCGTCGCGATGACCGAGATGGCGATCATCAGCGGCACGTCGTACCGCGAGTCGATGTGGTCGGACAAGGCCAGCAGAAACAGCGTCATGGCCGCGGCGACCGCGATCACCGCGACCGGTTGCATGCGCGAGCCGATGCGATCCGACCAGCGGCCGACGGCGATGCGGCCGACGGCGCCGAGCAGCTGAGAGATGGTCATCAAACCGCCGGCCGCGGCGACCGACCAGTGGTGGTGGTTGATCAGCCACACCAGCATGAAGGTGACGGTCACCGTTTGCGGCATCATCAGCAGCGCCGAAACCGCGTGGATGCGCCACAACACTGACGAGCCGCGATAGGGACTGGCCAACTCCTCACCGGTGGCCGACTGCCGGTTCTTGCGCGGTGGATCCGTGACGCCGATCAGACTGGCCACCGCGGCCGCCGTACAGGCGATTGCCGGGAACAGCAGACCGGCCTGGGCGCCCCGCTCCGCTAGCTCCGGTATCACCAACGCGCCCAAGGCGATACCCAGCGGCTGCGCGGTCTGCCGTATGCCCATCGCCAGGCCGCGCTGCTCGGGCGGAAACCATCCCGACACCAAGCGGCCGCCGGCGCTGTTGCAGCTCGCGGCGGCCATGCCACCCAGGAACAGGAAGACGCCGATCATCACCAGGGAGTGCATGGACGCCGCGGCATAAGCGGCGGCCGCGGTCAGAGCCGAACCGACGGTCATGACGATGCGCTCACCGACCCGATCCAGCACATACCCCCACGCGACCAGCGTCACCACCATTCCCCAGCTGGGCATTGACGCCAGCAAACCCGCTTGGGTCAGCGGGGTTTCGCGGTTGCTCTGCAGCGCCGGGATCAAGAATGCGACTCCGTTGATGAACAGGAACGAGCTGGCCGTCACAACCAATGAGACGACCACGATCGACCAGCGGGCGGCGGTGCTGGTCGGATTTTTGAGCATCCCACCATGCTGACATAACCCGCTGTTCACCCGCTGGCAGCGAGACGGCGCTGAGTCGAAAGACGAAGCGTCAGTCCGGGGAACGAACAGGCTTGCGCCGGAAGCGCCGAACGGGTTGCTGCTCGGGTCTTTCGGCCGAATCTGGTGCGGGCAATGCGGCGGGCACTAGTGGCACCGCCGCCAACGGGAAAAGACCACACAGCGCGAACGCCAACGGATAGCCGGTCGCTGCGATGAGCGTCCCGAACAGCGGGGGTCCGGCCAGTGCCATGACCCGCTGGGCGGTGTTCTGCACGCCCAATGCCCGCCCGCTCCAGTACTGGCCGGCGAACTCCGTGATGGCCGTGGCCTCCAGCCCGTTGTCCATTACCGTGATGACCGCCGCCGACATCATCAACGCCACGGCGAGCGGCGCGACGATGTCATTGGTGAGCGCCAGCAGCAGCATCGCCAGGCTGGTCCCGGCCGCGACGATGCGGATCGGGCGCATCCGCGAGCCGATGAGATCCGACCACCGCCCAGCGGCGATCCGGCTGGCAGCGCTGAGCAATTGCGTGACGGTCACCAGTGCACCGGCGGCATCCGGTGACCAGTTGTGGTCGTCGATCAACCACACCAGCATGAAGGTCACCGTCACCGACTGTGGCACGACCATCAGCGCGGAAAAGGCGTGGATCCGCCACAGCATGGCGGTGCCGCGATAGGGGTTGGCCAGCTCGTTCTGGCTGACGTCGCGGGGCGGCAGGCGCGGCGGGTCGTGGGCGGCCAGAGCCGCGATGACGGCGGCCGCCGCACACGCCGACGCGGGGAACAACAACCCCAAAGCCGGACCGTGCGCGGCCAGCCGCGGAATCACCATGGCGCCGACGGCGATTCCCAGCGGTTGCGCCGTCTGGCGGACCCCCATCGCCACACCGCGTTGGTCGGGCGGGAACCAGCCCGCAACGAAGCGGCCGCAGGCGGGATTGCAGCTCGCGGCCGCCATGCCGCCCAGGAACAGGAAGATGCCCATCACGACCAGCGAGTCCACGGTCGACGCGGCGTAGGCCGCGATGGCGGTCAGTGCCGACCCGGCGGTGAGCACGATTCGCTCTCCTACTCGATCGGCGACATAGCCCCAGCCGATGAGCGTGACGACCATGCCCAGGCTCGGCATCGCCGAGAGCAGCCCGGTCTCCGACAGTGGTGTGCCGCGTGCGGCCTCCAGCGCAGGTATGAGAAACGGGACGGCGTTGATGAAACAGAATGCGCTGGCGGTCACCCCCACCGCGATCCCGACCATCGACCAGCGGGTGACCGCGCTGGTCGGGTCCATGGGCATCAAACATGGTTGCACACATGTTAGATAAAGTGCGCCGTCTGTTACCAACTAGTTTTCCCGCGGTTCACCGCCGCGACGACACCGCGGCCGCACTACCCGCCGCGTGAGGCGGCGGCCGACACTGGTTAGGCTCATCGGAATGCGCCTTGGTCGAATTGCCAGCCCAGACGGAGTCGCTTTCGTCAGTATCGACGGCGAACTCGACGACCCCAGTGGCATGACGGCACGAGAGATCGCCGAGCATCCCTTCGGGACACCGAATTTCACCGGCCGGTCCTGGCCGTTGGCCGACGTCCGGTTGCTCGCCCCGATATTAGCCAGCAAGGTGGTCTGCGTCGGGAAGAACTACGCCGACCACATCGCCGAGATGGGCGCCCAGACCGGCCCCGCACCGGCCGACCCGGTGATCTTCCTCAAGCCCAACACCGCGATCATCGGCCCCAACGTGCCAATCCGATTGCCGGCCAATGCATCCCCGGTGCACTTCGAGGGTGAGCTGGCCATCGTCATCGGCCGGCCGTGCAAGGACGTCCCCGCCGCGCAGGCTGCCGACAGCATCCTCGGGTACACCGTGGGCAACGACGTGTCCGCCCGGGATCAGCAGCAGGCCGACGGTCAATGGACCCGGGCCAAGGGGCATGACACCTTCTGCCCGGTGGGTCCGTGGATCGTCACCGACATCGACCCGGCCGACATCGAGTTGCGTACCGACGTCAACGGCGAAATGAAGCAACACTCCCGGACCTCGCTGATGATCCACGACGTCGGCGCCATCGTGGAATGGATTTCGGCCGTCATGACGCTGCTGCCCGGCGACCTCATCCTCACCGGAACTCCCGCCGGTGTCGGCCCCATCGAGGACGGGGACACCGTCTCGATCACCATCGAAGGCATCGGCACATTGAGCAATCCTGTTGTGCGTAAGAGAAAGTCGTGACCGCCGGGGTTCGGGTCCGGTTCTGCCCGTCACCCACCGGCATCCCGCACGTCGGAATGGTTCGTACCGCGCTGTTCAATTGGGCCTACGCCCGGCACACCGGCGGCACGTTCGTGTTCCGCATCGAAGACACCGACGCCCAACGCGACACTGAGGAAAGCTATCTCGCACTGCTCGACGCGTTGCGCTGGCTGGGTCTGGATTGGGACGAAGGGCCTGAGGTGGGCGGACCATACGGGCCGTACCGGCAATCGGAGCGCCGAGAGATCTATCGCGACGTGGTCACGCGGCTACTCGCGGCCGGCGAGGCCTACGAGGCCTTTTCGACCGCGGAAGAGGTGGAGGCCCGGCACGTGGCCGCCGGCCGCAATCCCAAGCTCGGCTACGACAACTACGACCGCACCCTGACCGACGCGCAGCGCTCGGCCTACCGGGCAGAAGGCCGCCAGCCGGTGGTGCGCCTGCGGATGCCTGACGAGGCCCTGACCTGGACCGACCTGGTGCGCGGTCAGACCACCTTCGCCGCCGGCTCGGTGCCCGACTTCGCGCTCACCCGCGCCAACGGAGATCCGTTGTACACCTTGGTCAATCCGTGCGACGACGCCCTGATGAAGATCACCCACGTCTTGCGCGGCGAGGACCTGCTGCCGTCGACCCCGCGTCAGCTGGCGCTCTACCAAGCGCTCATCCGGATCGGAGTGGCCGAGCGCACACCCGAATTCGCGCACCTGCCAACGGTCTTGGGTGAGGGAACCAAGAAGCTTTCCAAGCGCGACCCGCAGTCGAATCTGTTCGCGCACCGGGAGCGGGGGTTCATCCCTGAGGGCCTGCTCAACTACCTCGCGCTGCTCGGCTGGTCGATCGCCGACGACCACGACCTGTTCAGCCTGGCGGAGATGGTGGCCGCCTTCGATGTGGTCGACGTCAACTCCAACCCCGCCCGGTTCGACCAGAAGAAAGCCGATGCGCTCAACGCCGAGCACATTCGGCTGCTCGACCCGGCCGACTTCGCCGGCCGATTACGCGAATTCTTCGCCGCACACGGCCGGCGTATCGACCTGGACGAAGCCGCCTTCGCCGTGGCCGCCGACCTGGTGCAGACCCGTATCGTCGTGCTCAGCGACGCCTGGGAGCTGCTGAAGTTCCTCAACGACGACGAGTACGCGATCGACCCGAAGGCCGCCGCCAAAGAACTGTCCGCCGAGGGCGGCCCGGTGCTGGACGTGGCACTGGTCGCGCTCAACGGGGTGACGGAATGGACGGCGACGGCCATCGAAGTGGCCCTCAAAACCGCGCTGATCGAGGAATTAGGACTCAAACCGCGCAAAGCGTTCGGGCCGATCCGAGTGGCCGCGACGGGAACAACAATCAGCCCGCCGCTGTTCGAGTCGCTGGAGCTGCTGGGCCGCGACCGCACGCTACACCGGCTGCAGGCCGCACGAGAACAGGTCGGCCCCGCCTAGCGCGGAGCTAAATAGGAACCGACCAAGCGATTTGGTAGTCTGCACGTCGGCCTACAAAGGCAGGCAGCCAGCGCTTCGACCGACGCGGACCAACGCCCGCAAAAGCGCTCTGACCAGCTGTTATAGGCGGCCCATGGGGTATGGTGTAATTGGCAACACAGCTGATTCTGGTTCAGCCATTCTAGGTTCGAGTCCTGGTACCCCAGCAAAGTTCCGCCCGCGCAAGCGATTAGGCGGGTGTACCGCGGTGAGCTATGCTGACTGCTCGGATCGGTTCTGGCCCCGTCGTCTAGCGGCCTAGGACGCCGCCCTCTCACGGCGGTAGCGTGGGTTCGAATCCCATCGGGGCTACAAAACTTATTGGCCGGTCTGCGCGTTGCCTTTCGCGGCCGGTGCGGTCGTCCCGCCCACCGGCATCTTCGGCAGACCCAGCTTGCGGTGATCCCACGAGCGCGTGCGCTGGCTCACGATGCGCACGCCGACGCGCTTGTTCATCATCTGCTCCACGAACGGCTTGACGTCCTCGCTGTAGGGGCCGGTGTAGCGCTCCCAGACGCTGACGCCCACGCGGTGCAGGGCGTCCGGGTCCTCGACGATCTCGGCGGTGCCCTCGAACGACACTCCCCGCAGGGTGTCGTAGGTGTCGCCGTCTTCGAGCAAGAAGCTCACCCGGGGGTCGCGTTTGAGGTTGACCGCCTTTTGCGACTTGGCTTTGGTCTCGAGCCAGATCTCCCCGTCGACCACCGCGTACCACATGGCGGTCAGATGCGGTTGGCCGTCGCGGCCGATGGTGGCCAGCGTTCCGGTACGGCTCGAATTGACGAAATCGGCGATCTCCGCCTCGGACATGACGATGTCGGCGCGCTGGTTGGTTCCCATGGCGTCAGTCTGTCAGGCCGCGTCGGTACGGGTTGCTTCGACTGTGTACCGGCGACTTCGAGCGTGCGCCGCGGGCGCGCACATCGCGTTATTCCCGCCGTGGACGCGCACTGAAGACCGTGAACGCACACCCGCGCGCTACAGCCGGCGCGCCAGGGCGTCCGCCGCGGCCAACAGGTCGGCTGCCCACCGCGCGCCGGGTCGACGGCCGATGCGGTCGATGGGACCCGAGACCGAGATTGCGGCCACCACGGTGCCCCGGCCGTCGCGAACCGGCGCCGAAACGCTTGCCACACCCGGCTCACGTTCGGCCACGCTTTGAGCCCAACCGCGCCGACGCACCTCGGCGAGCACCCGGTCGGTGAACTTGGCACTCGGTAACACCGCCGCCTGCGTCGCGGCGTCACTGTAGGCCAGCAAGACTTTGGCACCCGAACCAGCCGTCATCGGCAAACGCGCGCCTACCGGCACCGTATCGCGAAGCCCCGCAGTAGGTTCCAGCGCCGCCACACACACCCGCGAAGTGCCTTCCCGGCGGTACAACTGGACGCTCTCGCCGGTGCTTTCCCGCAATTGCGGTAGCACCGCCGCGCTCGCGGCCAGCAGCGGATCGTTGACGTGAGCGGCCAATTCGGCGACCCCGGGCCCTAGCCGCCAACGGCCCTCCTCGTCGCGCCCCAGCAAGCGGTGCACCTCCAGGGCCGCCGCGAGCCGATAAGTGGTGGCCCTGGGCAGACCGGTTCGCTCACACAGTTCGGCCAGCCCGCACGGGGATTCCGCGACCGCATGCAGGACGCCCACGGCTTTGTCTAACACGCCGATGCCGCTATGCTGTCTCATAGGGAGATACTAACGTCTCGCATCGTGAGATCACCAGCCCTGTTGGTCAGCGAGCCGTCACCGAACGAATCGAGGCAACCATGTCCGCCGAAACCCGCGCGCCCCGCACCTTGGCCGAAAAGGTGTGGGAGGACCATGTTGTGGTGTCCGGAGCGAGCTCTGATGCTCCCGACTTGATCTACATCGACCTGCACCTGGTGCACGAGGTCACCAGTCCGCAGGCGTTCGACGGCCTGCGGCTGGCCGGGCGCGGAGTGCGTCGTCCCGATCTCACGATCGCCACCGAGGACCACAACGTCCCCACCATCGACATCGACAAGCCGATCGCCGACCCGGTGTCGCGCACCCAGGTCGAGACATTGCGGCGCAATTGCGCGGAATTCGGTGTCCGGCTGCATCCGATGGGTGATCTGGAACAAGGCATCGTGCACGTCGTCGGACCGCAACTTGGCCTGACCCAACCGGGAATGACCGTCGTCTGCGGCGACAGCCACACCTCCACCCACGGCGCATTCGGCGCGCTGGCCATGGGGATTGGCACGTCGGAAGTGGAACATGTGCTGGCCACCCAGACGCTGCGACTGCGTCCGTTCAAGACGATGGCCGTCAACGTCGACGGCGAATTGCCTCCCGGCGTCTCGGCCAAGGACATCATCTTGGCCTTGATCGCCAAGATCGGCACCGGCGGTGGGCAGGGACACGTCATCGAATACCGCGGCAGCGCCATCGAATCGCTGTCGATGGAAGGCCGGATGACGATCTGCAACATGAGCATCGAGGCCGGTGCTCGCGCCGGCATGGTGGCACCAGACGAAACCACTTACGAGTTCCTGCGCGGTCGCCCGCACGCCCCCACCGGTGACCAATGGGACGCGGCAATGGCGTACTGGCAACAGTTGCGCACCGACGAGGGCGCCGTTTTCGACACCGAGGTGTATCTGGACGCC
>NZ_LZLE01000177.1 GCF_001673155.1 Mycobacterium sp. 1423905.2
GTGATCTACGAGCAGGCCAACAGCCACGGCCAGAAGGTGCAGTCGGCGGGCAGCAACATGGCCCAAACCGACTCCGCGGTCGGCTCCAGCTGGGCGTAACACACGCATCGGTGACGGCGGCCCGGACGCCGGGCCGCCGTCACCCTTTGCGTTGCGGGTTACTTCACCCCGGCGAATCCGTCGGCCCCGATCAGGACGCCGCCGGTGCCGCCGGTGCCGCCGAGACCTGAGGCCGCGCCCGTTCCGCTGTTCCCGCCGTTGCCGCCGTCGCCGACGCCGACGGCATCACCACCCTTTCCGCCGCTGCCCCCGAGGCCGCCGGCGTTCCCGGCTCCGCCAGCGCCGCCGTCACCACCGTCCCCGATCAGTCCGGCCTTGCCGCCCGCGCCGCCGGCGCCGCCGACGGGATTGGTGCTGCCTCCCGCAGCGCCTCCAGTGCCGCCCGCACCGCCCGAGCCGGAGAGCGCACCGGCATTCCCGCCGATGCCACCGGTGCCGCCCGTGGCACCGAATCCGCCGCTGC
Organism: Mycobacterium sp. 1423905.2; assembly: GCF_001673155.1. GTDB lineage: Bacteria > Actinomycetota > Actinomycetes > Mycobacteriales > Mycobacteriaceae > Mycobacterium. Next base: position 524 of record NZ_LZLE01000177.1, read on the forward strand.
CTCCGGCACCCCCATCCCCGAAGAACATGCCGGCGCTGCCACCGGTGCCGCCGGCCCCGCCGGTGGTGATGCCGGCCCCGCCGCTGCCGCCGCCACCGCCGGCACCGAGGGACAGCAGACCGGCGTTGCCGCCCGCCCCGCCCGCGCCACCGGTGGCCCCGGCCGGGCCGCCGAAGCCGCCCGCACCGCCGGAGCCGCCGGCACCGAAGGTGCCGCCACCGCCACCGGTCCCACCGGCACCACCGGCGGTCACGCCCTGACCGCCGTAGCCGCCGGTACCGCCCGTGCCGAACAACCCACTGACTCCACCCGCACCGCCAGCCCCGCCGGTCGGGCCGAACCCGCCATAACCGCCGTAGCCACCGTCGGAGAACAGTCCGCCGGTACCTCCCACACCACCGACACCGCCCGCGTGGCCGATGCCTTTACCGTCACCGCCCGCGCCGCCGAACCCGGCGGCACCGGACAATGCCCCGGCCTGGCCGCCGGCACCGCCCGCCCCGCCATTCGCGTTCGTCAGAGCACCGCCGCCAGTGCCGCCGGCTCCACCGCTGCCGAACAGGAAGGCGGCCCCGCCGGCCCCACCGGCGCCACCGGTCAGTCCGGCGATCACGGCCGCTGAGCCGGCGCCACCGGCTCCGCCGCTGCCGAACAAGATCCCGCCGCCACCGCCGGCGCCCCCGGCGCCACCAGCCCCTCCGGACCCGCCGGTTCCGCCGTTGCCGAATAACCATCCGCCGTCCCCACCGGCGGCTCCGGTTCCGGGAGTTCCATTGGCGCCGTTGCCAATCAGCGGTCGGCCGGTAATGGCCTGGGTCGGCCCATTGATCGCGTTGAGAACCTGTTGCTGGGCAGCGTGCAGCGGGTTATTGCTGGCCGCGGCGTTGAATCCGTCTGCGCCCAGCAACATTCCGCTGACACCGCCGGTGCCGGCCTTGCCCGGTGTCGTGCCGGTGCCGCCGCTACCGCCGTTTCCGCCGTCGCCGATCAGCACGCCGTTGCCACCGGCCCCGCCGGCCCCGCCGGCCTTCGCGCTGGCTCCGCCGTTACCGCCGTTTCCTCCGTCACCGATCAGCCCGGACGCGCCGCCGGTCCCGCCCGCGCCGCCCGCGGTCGTGGTCCCGACACCGCCGGCGCCGCCCGCCCCGCCGGAGCCGGTGAGGATGCCCGCGTTTCCGCCGGTTCCGCCGCGCCCACCGGTGGCGCCGCCCAGCCCACCAGCACCGCCGGCCCCGCCGTCACCGAAGAACATGCCGCCGTTGCCGCCGGCTCCGCCGGCTCCACCGGTCTCAGCGGCGACGGGCCCTTCACCGCCGCTGCCACCGGCGCCGCCAGCGGCGCCCAGGGAAAGCATCCCGGCATTGCCGCCCGCCCCGCCGGCCCCGCCGGTCAGCAGGCTTCCGCCGCCGCTGCCCCCGGCACCGCCGGCGCCGAACATGCCACCGGCGCCACCGGCCCCACCGGCGCCGCCGTGGTTTCCGGTGCCGTCCACCGCGCTGGCCCCGAATCCACCGGCGCCGCCGGTTCCGCCGGCGCCGAACATGCCGCCGGCACCCCCGGCCCCACCGGCCCCACCGGAGGCGCCGACGCCTCCGGTTCCACCGGTCCCGCCGTTGGAGAACAAGCCACCGGCCCCGCCTGCGCCGCCGGCCCCGCCGGTCGCGCTGATGCTGTTCGTGAAGCCGCCGGCACCGCCGTTCCCGGCCGGTCAGACGTCAAACGTCCGGTCGCGGGTGGTCAGATGTTGAGGCTGGAGAACATGATTCGGTTCGGATC
>NZ_LZLE01000178.1 GCF_001673155.1 Mycobacterium sp. 1423905.2
ACACGCGCTGGGACTACCGACCCTGTACGCCTCTGGGCGGGCCGGGATCGCGAGCACCGAGGCGCCGGCCGACGGCCAGGTCCCCGACGGCACCAACCTGGACCCGCTGTTCAACGTCCTGCTCGAGCACGTGCCGCCGCCCAAAGGTGATCCGGAAGCCCCGCTGCAGGCGCTGGTCACCAACCTGGACGCCTCGGCGTTCCTGGGCCGGCTGGCGCTGATCCGCATCTACAACGGCCGCATCCGCAAAGGCCAGCAGGTCGCCTGGATGCGTGAGGTGGACGGGTTGCCGGTCATCACCAGCGCCAAGATCACCGAGCTGCTCGCCACCGAGGGCGTCGAGCGCAGCGCCACCGACCAGGCCGTCGCCGGCGACATCGTCGCCATTGCGGGCCTGCCCGAGATCATGATCGGCGACACACTCGCCGACCCGGACCACGCCCACGCGCTGCCGCGCATCACCGTCGACGAGCCGGCCATCTCGGTGACCATCGGCACCAACACCTCGCCACTGGCCGGCAAGGTGTCCGGGCACAAGCTGACCGCCCGGATGGTCCGCAACCGGCTCGATCAAGAGCTGGTCGGCAACGTCTCGATCCGGGTCGTCGACATCGGCCGCCCGGACGCGTGGGAGGTGCAGGGCCGTGGTGAGCTGGCGCTGGCCGTCCTCGTCGAGCAGATGCGCCGTGAGGGCTTCGAGCTGACGGTCGGCAAGCCGCAGGTGGTCACCCGCACGATCGACGGCAAGCTGCACGAGCCGTTCGAGGCGATGACAATCGACTGCCCCGAGGAGTTCGTCGGCGCCATCACCCAGCTGATGGCCGCCCGCAAGGGCCGCATGGAGGAAATGACCAACCACGCGGCCGGCTGGGTGCGGATGGACTTCATCGTGCCCAGCCGCGGTTTGATCGGCTTCCGCACCGACTTCCTCACGCTGACCCGGGGCACCGGCATCGCCAACGCGGTGTTCGACGGTTACCGCCCGTGGGCGGGGGAGATCCGGGCCCGGCACACCGGGTCCCTGGTCTCCGATCGCAGCGGCAGCGTCACGCCGTTCGCGATGATCCAGCTCGCCGACCGGGGCCAGTTCTTCGTCGAGCCCGGCCAGGACACCTACGAAGGGCACGTCGTCGGCATCAACCCGCGAGCCGAGGACCTCGACGTGAACGTCACGCGGGAGAAGAAGCTGACCAACATGCGATCGTCGACCGCCGACGTGATGGAGACGCTGGCGCGCCCGTTGGCCCTGGACCTCGAACAAGCGATGGAGTTCTGCGCCGAGGACGAGTGCGTCGAGGTGACCCCGGAAATCGTCCGGGTGCGCAAGGTCGAGCTGGACGCCACCTCGCGGGCCCGCAGCCGGGCGCGCGCGAAGGCGCGGGGATAACGTGCCGCGGGCGCGCGAGCGTCCTCTCGTTAACCTGATCTTCGTGCTGCACCAAGCCCGTCACATTCTGCTGACGGTCGGTGTGCTGATCACGCTGGTTGGTCTGGTTTTGTCGGCGTGCACCGTTTCGCCGCCTCCCGCGCCCCAGAGCACCGACACCCCGCACAGCACGCTGCCACCGCCGCAGCACCCGACCCAGATCATCATGGGTATCGACTCGATCGGCGCCGGGTTCAATCCCCACCTGCTGTCCGATCTCTCGCCGGTGAACGCCGCGATCAGCGCCCTGGTGTTGCCCAGCGCGTTCCGTCCGGTACCCGACCCGAGTTCGTCGACCGGCTCGCGCTGGGAAATGGATCCCACCCTGCTGGTCTCGGCGGACGTCACCAACGAAAACCCGTTCACGGTGACCTACAAGATCCGGCCCGAGGCGCAGTGGACCGACAACGCCCCAATCGCTGCCGACGACTTCTGGTATCTGTGGCGGCAGATGGTCAGTCAGCCCGGAGTCGTCGATCCGGCCGGTTATGACCTGATCACCGGAGTGCAGTCCCTGGAAGGCGGTAAGCATGCCGTCGTCACCTTCTCCCAGCCGTATCCGGCCTGGCGGGAGCTGTTCCACAACATCCTGCCCGCCCACATCGTCAAGGACGTGCCGGGCGGGTTCGCCGCCGGATTGGCCCGCGCGCTCCCGGTCACCGGGGGCCAATTCCGCGTGGAGAACATCGACCCGCAGCGCGACGAGATCCTGATCGCCCGCAACGACCGGTATTGGGGGCCGCCGGCCAAACCCGCGCTCATCCAGTTCCGCCGCGCCGGGGCGCCCGCGGCGCTGGCCGATTCCGTGCGCAACGGCGACACCCAGGTGGCCCAGGTGCACGGCGGCTCGGCAGCGTTCGCGCAGCTGTCGGCCATCCCCGACGTGCGCACCGCGCGGATCGTCACGCCGCGGGTCATGCAGCTCACGCTGCGCGCCAACGAACCGAAATTGGCCGATTCCCAAGTGCGCAAGGCGATTCTGGGGCTGATGGACGTGGACCTGCTGGCTGCGGTGGGAGCGGGCAGCGACAACACCGTGACCTTGGACCAGGCGCAGATCCGGTCGCCGAGTGACCCGGGTTATGTACCGACGGCACCTCCGGCGATGAGCACCACCGCCGCCCTCGGGCTGTTGGCGGGGGCCGGTTTTCAGGTGGAGAGCACCACTTCGGCATCCCCGACGCCGCCCGGTTCGACGACCACACCGGTCAACACCGGGCCACCGGAGGTGCGCGGCCGGATCAGCAAGGACGGTAAACAGTTGTCGCTGGTGATAGGGGTGGCGGCCAACGACCCGACCGCGGTGGCGGTCGCCAACACCGCCGCCGACCAGTTACGCAACGTCGGGATCGCCGCCAGCGTGCTGGCTCTGGACCCCGTCGTGCTCTATCGCGACGCACTGAACAACCATCAGGTCGACGCGCTGGTGGGGTGGCACCAAGCCGGGGGGAACCTGGCGACGTCGTTGGCGTCGCGGTTCGGCTGTCCCGCGCTGCAGGCCACCGAGGTCCCGCCGCCCAATGCCCCGACCAGTCCGGTGTCCGGCCCGGCCGGCCTGACCCCGTCAGCCGGTCCGGACGCGCCGACGACGACCGCTCCCAGCCGGCCGCCGGATCCGAACGCGCTGATCAAGGCGCCGTCGAACCTCACCGGCATCTGTGATCGCAGCCTGGAGTCCAACATCGAGGCCGCGCTCAACGGCACCAAGAACATCAACGACGTCATCACCGCCGTGGAACCGAGGCTGTGGAACATGTCGACGGTGTTGCCCATCCTGCAAGACACCACGATCGTGGCGGCCGGCCCCAGCGTGCAGAACGTCAGCTTGTCCGGCGCCGTCCCGGTCGGCATTGTCGGCGACGCGGGCCAATGGGTCAAGACGGGGCCATGACGCAGACCTAAACATCGGAATCAAGGTTGCTACCCGACCAAACTTATTGTCTCTGTGGCGAATTGTTACCGACGAATTGTGTTGAAAACCGCATACGACATGCACATACTCCGATACGCTCCGCTCAAGCGTCCGATCGGGTAGGGGACGGTCACAAATAAAAGTGGCGGGGAGGGCACGGATGTCCTTTTTATTTGCAGACACACCGTTCGTAGCGGCGGCTGCGGGCGACTTGGCAAGCATTGGCACGTCAATCAGTTCGGCCAGTAACTCCATCGCCTCCGTGACCACTGCGGTGATCCCCGCGGGTCTGGACGAGGTGTCGGCGAGCATCGCGGCACTTTTCGGCGCCCATGGGCAGGCTTATCAGGCGCTGAGCCAGCAGGCCGCGCTGTTCCATGAGCAGTTCGTCCAGGCGATGAGCGCCGGTGCGCAGGCGTATGCCTCCGCCGAAGCCCTCAACATCCAGGCGATCGCCGGCGCGCCGGGGGCGGCCGCGCTCGACGTCTTCGGTCAGGCGGGCGCGAACTTCGCCACCAATGTGGTCAACGCCGAACTGGCGTTCAACGGCGCCCTGGTCGGCGGTCAGAACGCCCTGGTGCAGGCGGCGGGCGGCATCAACAGTGTCATCGGCAGCGCTCTCACCGGCGGCTTCAACGCTGGCAACCTGGTCGTCGGCACCGGCGAACAGTTCGTGAACAGCGTCATCGGCGCCCAGGTCCCGACGGGCTTCGCCAGCAGCCTGGTGGTCGGCGGGCCGGGCGCGGGCCTGCAACTCAGCGCGGCCCTCAACGGCTTGGCCGGCAACTTCAACGCCGCCCTGTCCGGACTCGGGAGCCAGCTCAGCACCGCCTTGTCGGGCAGCCTTGCGCTGCCGGACTTCTCGAGCCTGGCCGCGAATCTGAACGGCGCCCTCTCCGGCAGCTTCGCCGGTGGCCTGCCCAACCTGTCCGGCCTGGTACAGACCGGCCAGTCGCTGGCAGCCGGCTTCAACGCGGCAGTGAACAACCTGGGCGCTCAGATCAGCGGCGCGCTCGGCGGTCTGCCCGACGTAGCTGGGTTGATTCAGACCGGCGGCGCCCTGACCGGCAACTTCGGTGCCACCCTCAACGGCCTGGGCGCTCAGCTGTCCGCCGCCCTTGGTGGCGGTTTGCCCGCGCTGGCGGCCTTGGCAGGAAACTTCGGTGCCAGCCTCAACGGGCTGGGTGCCCAGCTGTCCGCCGCCTTGTCCGGGGCGTTGGGTGGTGGCCTGCCCGGACTCGCCGCCTTGGGGGGCAGCTTCGGCGCCGCCCTCAACGGGCTGGGCGGGCAGCTGTCCGCCGCCCTGTCCGGTGGCCTGCCCAACCTTGCTGCCCTCCTGCCGACCGGCGGAACGCTGCTCGGCAACTTCAACGCCGCACTCAACGGCTTGGGTGGACAGCTCAGTGCGGCCCTGACCGGCGGCTTCCCGGGCATCCCCGGCCTCGCCCTGGGCTTCGACCTGCCCGCCGTGACCGCCGCCTTCACCGGGGCGCTGCCCGGCTTCGGCGCCCAGGTCAACACCGCTCTGACGGCTGCCTTAGCCGGCAACTTCGGCCCCTTCTCCGCGCTGGTCAACACTGTGGCGGCGATACCGACCAATGGCGTCGCACAGCTGAACCTGCTGCAGAACGGAATTTTGGGCGGGCTGGCCACCAACGAGCTGGCGCTCAGCAGCGCTCTGGTCGCCAACGAGCAGGGCCTGGTGTCGGCACTGCTGGGGCCCGCCGCGCTGACCGGCGCCGGCGGCTACGCCATCAACGCCGCGAACCTGCTGCTCGGCACCCCGCTCAACGTCCTCAACGGCGCATTGGGCATCAATGTGCCCGGGTTGACCACCAGCTTGCTGTTCAACCCGGCGTTCGCCGGCGGCATCACCGGCGGCGGCTTGCTCGGCGCGGCCGAGCAGCTGCTGTCGCTCAACGCCGCCGTGGGCGGGATTCCCGGCTTGAACGCCTCGTTGCTGACGCAGCTGGGTCTGGGCCCGGCTGGCTTGGACGCGCTGCTCAACAGCCAGCTCGCGTTCAACGGCAACCTGGTGGCCAACGAAGAAGCGCTGCGCGCCGCGCTGGTCGGCGTGGTAGGCCCACTCAACGGGGCGATCGACAACGCGTTCGGCATGGTGAACGGCGTGGTCGGCGGATTCCAAGGAGCGGTCGACGGCCTGCTCGGCGTCGCCGTGGGTGGTACGACGCCATTGTCAGTGATCACCGAGAGCTTGATTGTTCCGGCCTTGGACGGAGACCTCTTCGGGGCGATCACTGCCGGCGGCTTCCTGGGTGCCTTGGAGAACAAGTTCCTGATGGACGCGTCGTTCATCAGCAACTTCTTGGTCCCGATCCAGCTGTCGCTCAACGGCGGGCTGCCGGCCTACCTCACGCAGCTGGGCGCCAACATCAACGCCAACCTCAACGCCGTGTTGACCGGAAGCGTCAACATCGGCCCCGGCGGCATCACTATCGGTGGCGGTGGGAACGTAACTCCCTAGCCGTCGGGGCAGGTCGCACCGGATTTCGGCGGTATCACCGTATCCAGGATGAGCGCGATCTCCTTACGGCTCGGCGGTGTGCCGAACAGCATGAAGTGCTGATTGATCAACGCCGGGCCGATCAGGGGGCTCAGCGGGGTGAGCGTCGCGGGATCGAGGTCGCCGTCGCGCACCCCGGCTTGCAGGATCGACTCGACGATCTTGAGCCGCGGGCACACCACGGCGTCGGCGAAGATGGCGCGCAGCTCGGGCTCGTGAATGACCTGGCCGATGATCTCCAGTCCAGGGAAATCGGTCTTGCCCGCCAGCACGTCGCGGTGCGCATTGAACACGGCCAGCAGATTCTCTCGCGCCGAGCGGCCGGCCTTCGGCTCCGGCAACGGAGGCACCGCATGATGCAGCGCCGCCAACACCAGATCGTGTTTGCTGGCCCAGCGCCGGTACAACGCGGCCTTGCCGGTCTGGGCCCGCGCGGCGATGCCCTCCATCGTCAGACCGCCGTAGCCAACCGAAGCCAGTTCGGCCAGGGTGGCGGCGAACAGCGCTCGTTCCAGCACTTCGCCACGCCGACGGCTCCGGCTCGCTGAATTCCGGGTGAGCTGCGCCATTGTTCGATAGTAGCCGTCGCCGTTCCTATCGTGGCTTTCCGCGCCACAACGGGTGCCGGGTAGGGTGCGTCCATGCCTGAGACGCCGCGGCTGCTGTTCGTCCACGCGCACCCCGACGACGAAAGTTTGAGCAACGGCGCCACCATCGCGCACTACACCGCCCGCGGGGCGCAGGTCCAGGTGGTGACCTGCACGCTGGGCGAAGAGGGCGAGGTCATCGGCGAACGCTGGGCCCAACTGGCCGTTGATCACGCCGATCAGCTCGGCGGCTACCGCATCGGCGAACTCACCGCCGCGCTGCGGGCGCTCGGCATCGCAGACGGCCCCACTTACCTGGGCGGCGCGGGGCGCTGGCGCGACTCCGGCATGGCCGGCACCCAGCGACGCGGTCGGACCAGATTCATTGACGCCGAGGAATCGGAGTCCGTTGGCGCGCTGGTCGCCATCATCCGTCAGCTGCGCCCGCATGTCGTGGTGACGTATGACCCCGACGGCGGATACGGGCATCCCGATCACGTGCACACCCACACGGTCACCACCGCTGCGGTGGCTGCCGCGGCCGGCGACGGGTACCCCGGTGAGTCCTGGGCGGTGCCCAAGTTCTATTGGACGGTCCTGGGCCTGAGCTCGCTGCTCTCGGCCGGGCAACAGCTCACCGCGGACGATCTGCAACCGGAATGGGTGCTGCTGCCGTCGGAGGAGGTTTCTTTCGCCTATCCCGACGACCGCATCGACGCCGTCGTCGCAGGCGACGCCGACGCGCACGCGGCCAAGGTGGCCGCCCTGCGCGCCCACGCCACCCAGGTCGTCGTCGGACCGACCGGTCGGGCGGGAGCGTTGTCGAACAACATCGCGCTGCCAATCCTGGCCGATGAGCACTACGTTCTGGTCGGCGGCGCTGCGGGCGACCGCGACGAGCGCGGTTGGGAAACCGATCTGCTGGCTGGTCTGGGCTTGGCGGAGCTCGGCACGTAGCATGCAAGTCAGGCCGTCACGGAAGGAATTCGCATGGACCCCGACCTGGACCCTAACCTGCAGCACTGGCAAGACCGTCTCGACAGCTTCCAGTGGGTTCTCGGCTCGATTCTTTCCCAAGTCGACAGCGTCCCAACCTGACCGACACTCGATCCCGCGTCGCCCTCAGCGAGGACACCGGCGCGACAGATCCCGCGATTCGGTTCGTTGTCCTGGCCCTATTGGCCGTTGACGGAGTCCTTTCCGCAGTAGCCGGGGCGCTGCTGCTGCCCACCTACCTCGGCTCGATGCCCTTCCCGGTGAGCGCACTGCTCAGCGGACTGGTCAACGCCGCCCTGGTGTGGGCAGCTCAGCGGTGGACCAGCTCGCCGCGGATTGCGGCGCTGCCGTTATGGACGTGGTTGCTGACCGTGGCGCTGATGAGCTTGGGCGGGCCCGGCGACGACGTCATCCTGGGCGGGCAAGGAGTGCTGGCCTACGGCGCGTTGATCCTGCTGGTGCTCGGCGTGGCGCCGCCGGGGTGGGTGCTGTGGCGGGGGTGGACCCGCGGCTGACCGGTGCCGCCGGCTCAAGGCAGTGGCGGCAGCGGCGGGAGCGGCGGAAGGAAGCTGCGGATCCAGTACCACTCGTTGTAGAGGAACTGGTTGATCGAGGCCGTGGTGGCCGACCAGAAGTTGCTCAGCCCTTGCGAGAAGGTGACGGTGCCGGCCAGCCAGTCCAGCGTGTTGAACAACCCGCTCTGCACCATCGGTTCGAACAGGTCGTAGAGGAAGTTGATCTGCGGCGCCAGGATGCCGACCCACGGCAGCCAGCCCGCCGCATAGGCAGCCAGGTTGAACCCGTACTGCACATACGGCTCGATGGCCACATAGGCGTTCTCGATGGCGGTGGCCCAGGACACCGGGATGACGGCCGCCGTCGGTGCCACGGCCGTCGCGGCCGCCGACAGCGCGCTTGAGGCCGCCCGGGTCAGGTTGCCGCCGGTGGCGGCCAACTGCAGTGCGCTCGTGGCGGCGGCCGCGGGAGCGCCGAGCATATTGCCGCCCAACACGCCGGCGACCGCGCTTTGCACCCGGCTCACCGCTTCGGACACCGCTCCGGCGCCACCGGCCAGCTGGGCGGCGGGCGCCGTGGCCGCGCTCGCCAGGGTCTGCGCGGCACCGGCCTCAGCTGAGGCGTAGGCGGCGGCCGAGTTCTGCAAGGCCTGGGTGAACTGAGCATGGAAGCTCGACAACTGCGAGCTGAGCTGCTGATACCCCTGGCCGAATCGGGAGAATAGGGCGGCGACCTCAGCCGAAACATCGTCGGCGGCGGCCGCGGCGATTCCGGTGGTCGGGACCGCGGCGGCCGCGCTGGCCGCGTTGATGTCCGAACCGATACCGGCTACGTCCGAAGCCGCCGCTACCAGCGCCTGCGGCGCCGCCAGCAAGTGGGACATCTGAGGCTCCTCCCGCCCAAGCACACCAGTTTGGTTGGGATGGTAGTCGGATCGGTGCCCGAAAACGGCCGTCTCGAGGATTCCGGTGTCCGCAGAACCTCGACCACGTGCCCGGACCCGGCTGCGGCTACTGTTGCGCGTATGGCGCCGAAGTTCCCGGTATCGGAGTGGGACGTGCGGATGAAATCTGTCCCTGGGGAAGTTAAACGAACGTGCCGTTAATACCGGAGCAGACACCGGGCCCGGAGCCCACGGCTCTGCCCAGCCCCGTCGTTCCACCCAGAACCAGCGCGGCGGCGTTGCGGCGGGTATTGCGCAGGGCCCGCGACGGTGTCGTACTGAACGTCGATGAGGCAGCGCTGGCCATGACGGCGCGCGGCGACGATCTGGCCGACTTGTGCGCCAGCGCCGCACGGGTTCGCGACGCCGGGCTGGAATCGGCGGGGCGCCGTGGGCCGCAGGGCCGGTTACCAATCACTTACTCGCGCAAGGTGTTCATTCCCGTCACTCACCTGTGTCGGGACAACTGCCATTACTGCACGTTCGTCACCGTGCCCGGCAAGCTGCGCGCGCGTGGGTCGGGTATGTACCTGGAGCCCGACGAGATCCTCGACATCGCCCGTCGCGGCGCCGAACACGGTTGTAAAGAAGCGTTGTTCACCCTCGGCGACCGCCCCGAAGATCGATGGCCCGAGGCGAGGGAGTGGCTGGACGAGCGCGGTTACGACTCGACGCTGTCCTATGTCCGGGCCATGGCGATCCGGGTGCTGGAAGAGACCGGGTTGTTGCCCCACCTCAACCCCGGGGTGATGACCTGGTCGGAGATGTCGCGGCTCAAACCGGTGGCGCCGTCGATGGGCATGATGCTCGAGACCACCTCGCGGCGGCTGTTCGAAACCAAGGGGCTGGCACATTACGGCAGCCCGGACAAGGACCCGGCGGTGCGGTTGCGCGCGCTCACCGACGCCGGCCGGTTGTCCATCCCGTTCACCACGGGATTGTTGGTCGGGATCGGCGAGACGCTGCCGGAGCGCGCCGACACCTTGCACGCAATTCGCAAGGTGCACAAGGCGTTCGGCCACATCCAGGAAGTGATCGTGCAGAACTTCCGGGCCAAAGAACACACCGCCATGGCCGCGGTACCCGACGCCGGAATCGAGGACTACCTGGCCACGGTGGCGGTGGCCCGCCTGGTGCTGGGGCCGGGCATGCGCATTCAGGCACCGCCCAACCTGGTCTCTCGGGAGGAGTGCCTTGCGCTGCTCGGCGCTGGTGTCGACGACTGGGGCGGCGTTTCGCCACTGACCCCCGATCATGTCAATCCCGAACGGCCCTGGCCTGCGTTGGATGACCTCGCCGCCGTCACCGCCGAAGCAGGCTATGAGCTGATGCAGCGGCTGACCGCGCAGCCCAAATACGTACAGGCCGGCGCGGCATGGATTGACCCGCGGGTGCGCGGACACGTGGCGGCGCTGGCCGACCCGGCGACCGGCTTGGCTCGCGACGTCAACCCAGTGGGCCGGCCCTGGCAGGAGCCCGACGACGTGTCATCGCTCGGCCGAGTGGACCTCAACGCCGCCATCGACACCGAAGGGCGCAACACCGGCGCCCGTAGCGACCTCGACAGCGCCTTCGGGGACTGGGATTCCATCCGCTCCCAAGTCCACGAACTGTCGCGACGGGCACCCGAACGCATCGACACCGACGTGCTCGCCGCGCTGGCCTCCGCCGAACGCGATCCGGCCGGCTGCACCGACGACGAATACCTGGCCCTGGCTACCGCCGACGGTCCTGCGCTGGAAGCCGTTGCCGCGCTGGCTGATTCACTGCGCCGGGAAGTGGTCGGCGACGACGTGACCTTCGTGGTCAACCGCAACATCAACTTCACCAACATCTGCTACACCGGCTGCCGGTTCTGCGCGTTCGCCCAACGCAAGGGCGACGCGGACGCCTACTCGCTGTCCACCGCCGAGGTCGCCGAACGCGCCTGGCAGGCCCACGTCGCGGGCGCCACCGAGGTCTGCATGCAAGGCGGTATCGACCCGGAGCTGCCGGTCACCGGTTACGCCGATCTGGTCCGGGCGGTCAAGGCCCGGGTGCCGTCGATGCATGTGCACGCCTTTTCCCCGATGGAGATCGCCAACGGTGTCACCAAGAGCGGCTTGAGCATTCGCGAATGGCTGATCGGCCTGCGGGAAGCCGGATTGGACACCATCCCCGGCACCGCCGCCGAGATTCTCGACGACGAGGTGCGGTGGGTGCTCACCAAAGGCAAACTGCCGACGTCGCTGTGGGTCGAGATCGTCACCACCGCCCATGAAGTGGGGCTGCGTTCGTCGTCGACGATGATGTACGGCCATGTCGACAGCCCCCGGCACTGGGTGGCCCACCTGAACGTGCTGCGCGAAATCCAAGACCGCACCGGCGGATTCACCGAATTCGTGCCACTTCCGTTCGTGCATCAGAATTCGCCGTTGTATCTGGCGGGCGCGGCGCGACCGGGACCCACGCACCGCGACAACCGTGCCGTGCACGCGCTGGCGCGGATCATGCTGCACGGTCGCATCTCTCACATCCAGACCAGCTGGGTGAAGCTCGGCGTGGAGCGCACGCAGGTGATGCTCAACGGCGGCGCCAACGACTTGGGCGGCACGTTGATGGAGGAGACCATCTCGCGGATGGCCGGGTCCGAACATGGGTCGGCCAAGACCGCGGCCGAGCTGATGGCCATCGCCGAAGGGATCGGCCGCCCGGCCCGGCAACGCACCACGACGTACGCGCCGCTGGCCGCCTAAAGTCATCTAGAGACGCCAAACTCCGGGCCGAAACTCGGCCCGGAGTGTTGGACTAACGAACTGTTACTGAGCGGGGCTCAGTAGTTCTGGCAGACGCCGGCGACCGACTCAACGACGCCGATGTACTGCGAAGCTCCCGGCATGGCCTGCAACTGCGCCGCCATCTGCGCACGCTGCGGCGGCGGTGAGGCCAGGAACTGCTGCAGGTAGTTCTGCGCGATCCGAGAGTTGTTGAACTGCGCCGCGGCTCCCGGGTCGGTCGCGTTGAGCGCGGCAATCACCTGCGGGTAACTGCAGTTCGTGTTGATTACCGCGTCCAGCGGGTCTGCGGACGCGATTCCGGTTGCGGCGGTCAACGCCACGCCCATTCCGCCAACAGCGGCGGCGATTTTTGCCAACGACAGCCTTGCCATGAGTGGACACCTTCCCCAACTAATGCACCGCCCGAAGGACGGCGACGACATTGCCCAGCGGTTGCCGTCTGCGACAAGGCTACCAGGCCCCCCGGGCTTGCTTCTATCGCAATAGATATCGCACCGCACCCCTGAGACGTAACTCTTCGCAGGTCAGAGCGTTTTTCGAAGACTTTCACCGACAGCGAAATAGCGCCTAGGGGTAGCCGCACCACTTCGTTGTGACGCGCGGGCGTGCCTGTTGGTTGACGTGTATGTGCAACGTCTAGTATCAGTAACCGAACGCGTCGTCTTGTGAGTCGAGAGGCTTACGGCGGCGGCGCACCAGCAGCCCACAGGTACATACCCACAGGTACATAGAGGACACGTTGAGGAGACGTCCGTGACGTACGTGATCGCGCAACCGTGCGTGGATATCAAGGACAAGGCGTGCATCGAGGAGTGCCCGGTCGACTGCATCTACGAGGGTGCCCGGATGCTGTTCATCCACCCAGATGAGTGCGTGGACTGCGGCGCCTGCGAACCGGTGTGCCCGGTGGAAGCGATCTATTACGAAGACGATGTGCCCGACCAATGGAGTCAGTACACCCAGATCAACGCCGACTTCTTCGAGGAACTCGGATCGCCGGGCGGTGCGGCCAAGGTGGGTATGACCGAAAACGACCCGCAAGTGGTCAAGGACCTGCCGCCGCAGGGCGAAGAAGACTGAGCGAGCCCCAGCATCCTCGGCACCGCCGGCCGGTGTCGGCGTCCCTGCCGGTATTCCCCTGGGACACCCTGGCCGACGCCAAAGCGGTGGCCGGCGCCCACCCCGACGGCATCGTCGACCTGTCCGTCGGGACACCGGTCGATCCGGTCGCTCCGGTCATCCAAGAGGCGCTGGCGGCCGCCAGCGCCGCACCGGGCTATCCCACCACCGCCGGCACCCCGCAGCTGCGCGAAGCCGCCGTCACCGCCCTGGCTCGCCGCTACGGAATCAGCGGAGTGGCAGCAGGGGCGGTGTTGCCGGTCATCGGCACCAAGGAGCTCATCGCCTGGTTACCGACGCTGCTCGGCATCGGATCGGCAGACACCGTCGTGGTGCCCGAATTGGCATATCCGACATACGATGTCGGCGCTCGACTGGCCGGCGCCAAGGTGTTGGCAGCCGACTCGTTGACCCAGCTGGGACCTCAGCGGCCGGCGTTGGTGTACCTCAACTCACCGAGCAACCCGACCGGGCGGGTCCTGGGCGTCGACCATCTGCGCAAGGTCGTCGACTGGGCGCGCGACCGGGGCGTGGTGGTGGCCTCCGACGAGTGCTATCTGGGCCTGGGCTGGGATGCTCAGCCGTACTCGGTGCTGCACCCGTCGGTCTGCGGCGGTGACCACACCGGATTGCTGGCGGTGCATTCGCTGTCTAAGACGTCATCGTTGGCCGGGTACCGAGCCGGCTTTGTCACCGGCGACGCCGACCTGGTCGCCGAGCTATTGGCGGTGCGCAAGCACGCCGGCATGATGGTGCCCACTCCGGTGCAGTCCGCCATGGTCGCCGCCCTGGACGACGACGAGCACGAGAAAGTGCAGCGCGAGCGGTATGCGCGGCGGCGGGCGGTGTTGCTGCCGGCCCTGCGCTCGGCGGGGTTCACCGTCGACCATTCTGAGGCGGGGCTCTACCTGTGGGCCAGCCGCGGGCAGGGCTGCCAGGACACGGTCGCCTGGTTCGCCGAACGCGGCATCCTGGTCGCGCCCGGCGACTTCTACGGCCCGAGCGGGGCAAGGCATGTGCGGGTAGCGCTGACGGCCACCGACGAACGCATCGACGCCGCGGTGCGCCGGCTCGGGTGATCGCTGGCCGTCCCGGCCTTGTTAGGCCCGGTTGCCCGGCTGCGGTCGGGGTCAACCGGCACAATGTGTGGTCGTGACGACTTCGGCGGGCAAGCCGCGTATCCCACTGACGCTGGGTGACATCTTCAAGCGGGTGTTTCTGGGCAAGCCGCTGATCACCGAGGACCTGGCCGGGGAGCGACTGTCGAATCCGGTTGCGCTGGGCGCGCTTTCGCCGGACGCCATCTCCTCCACCGCCTATGGTCCCGAGCAGATCCTGATCGAGTTGCTGCCGCACGCCGGATTGGCGGCCTTCGCGTTGCTGCTGCCCATCACCGGGGTCATCCTGCTGATCCTGGTGCTGGTCGCCGCCTCGTATCGGCAGGTGGTGATGGCCTACACCCGCGCCGGCGGGTCCTACATCGTGGCGCGGGACAACTTCGGGCCCAAGGTCGCCCAGATCGCCGCCGCGGCCCTGTTGATCGACTATGTGGTGACTGTGGCGGTGCAGTCGGCGGCCGGGACCGTCGCGGTGGTGTCGGCGGTGCCGCGGTTGGGCACGTACAGCCTGGAGATCACCGTCGGCGTGGTGATCGCCATCTGCTATCTGAACCTGCGCGGGCTGAAGGAAGCCGGAAAGCCGTTCGCGGCAGCCACCTACCTGTTCGTGATCATGGTGGCCCTGACCATCGTCGTCGGGGTGACCCGCCACCTGTTCTGGGGACTGCCCACCTACGATCCGCACCAGCTGGCCGGGACGGTGCCCGTGCACCAGGGCAACGGGCTGGTGATGGGCGCGACGATTCTGGTGTTGCTGCGCGCCTTCGCCAACGGCGGCTCGTCCTTGACCGGCGTCGAGGCGATCTCCAACACCGTCGACGTTTTCCGAAAGCCGCAGGGCCGCAACGCCCGTCGCGTTTTGACCGCGATGGCATGCATCCTGGGCTTCCTGTTGGCCGGCGTGGCTTATCTGGCATACGCCACCCACGCCACCCCTTACCTGACCGAATATCCCTCGGTCCTCTCCCAGATCGGCCGCGCGGTCTTCGGCGGCGGAGTGATCGGCAACGTCTTCTTCATCCTGGTTCAAGCCGCCACTGCGGCCATCTTGTTCACCGGCGCCAACACCAGCTTCAACGGCTTCCCCGCGCTGGCCAGCTTCGTCGCCGAAGACCGCTTCCTGCCGCGGCAGCTGATGAAGCGCGGGCATCGCCTGGTGTTCTCCAACGGCATCATCGCGCTGACTGCGTTGTCGGTGGTGCTGCTGGTGACCACCGGCGGTTCGGTCAATGCGCTGGTGCCGTTCTATGCCATCGGCGTGTTCACCGGGTTCTCGATGGCCGGTTACGGAATGACGAAACACCATCTGACGCATCGTGAACCGGGCTGGCGGCGTCGCCTGGCCATCAACCTGTCCGCCGCGGTGCTGTCGACGGTCGTGGTCGGAATCTTCGCGGTGGCCAAGTTCACCGAGGGCGCCTGGCTGGTTGTCGTGGTCTTCCCGCTGCTGGTATTCATGCTGATGCGGCTCAACCGTGAATACCGAGCCGAGGCCGCCATCCTCGAGATGTTTCGCACCGACCGCCCGGAGTTGGTGAAGTACGCCCGGCACCGGGTGTACATCTTCATCAACTCGGTGGACCTCGCAGTGGTCGAGGCGTTGCGGTACGGGAAGGGGCTGCGGGCCGACGAGTTGATCGCGGTGCATTTCATGGTCGACGCCATCCACGCCGCGCAGATCAGAAAGCGTTGGGACCATTTCGATCTCGAGACTCCGCTGCGGGTGGTGGACTGCCCGGACCGACGCGTCACCCGCTCGGCGCAGTTGCTGGTCGCGAAGGCGGGCAAAGAGCATCCGGACACCAACGTCACGGTGCTGCTGCCCCGGCGCACCTACGCGCCGCTGTTGGGACGAATGTTGCACGACCGCACCGCCGACAAGATCGCCCGCGCGGTCAGCCTCATCCCGGACGCTGCGGCCACCATCGTCCCGTACGACGTGCAGTCGCGAATCAAAGAGGCGTATCCCGACCGCTTCGAGCAACGGATTGCCCGAGAACTCGACAAGCTCGAAGCGTGGGTCACCCAGGCCGAGGATCGCGACGTCGACGCCTACGAACACCCCGAGCGGCCGCCGTCGGTGGTCACCGTGGCGGGCCTCATCCCCGGGCATCGGGCCACCATCGAAGGACGGGTCAGTCAGATCGAGGACGTCACCAAACGCGGGCACACCGCACGATGGATCGTCGTCGGGGACGACAGCGGGGACCTCGAGATCACCTTCCACCCCGGCCGCGGCGGATCCGACATCACCCCCGGCCAGCGACTGCGCGTCAGCGGCAAGGCCCGGCAAAACCACAACGGGCCGGTATCCATGGTCAACCCCGCCTACCAGATTCTCGAGGAACCGCAAGAAACCCACGACGCTGGGGGCGCCGGAGAAGCCGGCGACACCGGCTGACAGCCCGGAGTTTTCAACTGCCCATCAACCGGGAAGTTAGATTCATTGACCGACGGGAAGGACCACAGTGAAGCGTGTAGCGGCCATGCTGGGATCGGTGTTGGGGCTGGCGTTCACCGCCAACGGCTATCGGCCGCTGTCGAGAAGGGGCTACGGATCGCTGTACGCCTTCGCCTACGGCCTGTTCGCCTCGGAGCTGCCGATGCAGACGCTGACCGCCCAGTTCGCCGGTCTGGTTGCGCTGTCACGCCGGTTGTCGCCGCGAGTGCTGCGCTTCAGCTGGCTGGTCTCGGCGGTGTCGTGGGTAGGGCTCCTGGGCTTGCGGCGTCTCGGTCGGTCGACCGACGTGCCGCTGACCGCGGCGCTGGACACCGGGCTGGGTCCGGATCGCCGCAAGGACGGCGGCGACCTGTGGAAGAGGCCCGCGCCGGAGGGCGCCACCGCCAAGAAACCCGGGACGGCCCGGATGCTGCGCATCTACCGCGACTATGCCCACGACGGTGACATCAGCTATGGCCCGTGCGGCTCGCGCAACGAGCTCGACATCTGGCGACGGCCCGACCTGGACCGCGGCGGCCGGGCTCCGGTTCTGCTACAGATTCCCGGCGGCGCCTGGATGGTCGGCAACAAGCGCGGCCAGGCACATCCCCTGATGAGTCACCTGGCCGAGCTGGGTTGGGTCTGTGTGGCGATCAACTACCGCCTCAGCCCCCGCTCCACCTGGCCGGACCACATTGTCGACGTCAAACGCGCGCTGGCGTGGACGAAGGAACACATCGCCGAATACGGCGGGGACCCGGATTGGATCGCGATCACCGGTGGCTCGGCGGGCGGACACCTGTCCTCTCTGGCCGCGCTGACCCCCAACGATCCGCAATTCCAGCCGGGATTCGAAGAGGCCGACACCCGGGTCCAGGCCGCCGTGCCGTTCTACGGGGTCTACGACTTCACCCGCACCGACAGCTCGATGCATCCGCTGCTGGGCCCGGTGCTGGCCAAGAACGTGTTCAAGCTGCGCCGCGCAGAGACCGCCGAACCGTTCCGCAACGCCTCACCGATCACCCACATCTCCGAAGACGCGCCGCCGTTCTTCGTGTTGCACGGCACCAACGACTCGTTGATTCCGGTGGAGCAGGCGCGCAGCTTCACCGCTCGGCTGCGGCAGGTGAGCCGCCAGCCGGTGGTGTACGCCGAATTGCCGTACGCGCAGCACGCCTTCGACATCTTCGGGTCGGCCCGGGCGGCGCACGCGGCGGTGGCCGTCGAGCAGTTCCTGGCCGAGATCTACGCGTCGCGTCCGGTGGCCGCGCAGCGATTGGCCTAGCCGCCGGTCACAGGCCCACTATTCCGACGGCCAGCAGCACGGCGCCTACGCCCGCCAGCAAGGTGGCGACTTCCTGGCGGCGCCGCGACCGGACCCAGTCGTTCAGCGCGCTCACCGCGGCATGCGTCTTGTCCGGCGCGAACAGGTATGCCAGCAGCGGGATTTCGAGCACCGCGAAGGCGGTCACGTTGAACACCACCAGCGCCGCGACTTGATGCATGGCCGCGGCGCCGGACGCCAGGATGACCGCCAGCGCGGCCAGGTAATCCACCGACGGCAGCGCAATGCCCAGGCCGGCCACCGCGGCCACCCACAGTGAACCGCCGCGTACCAGGTGCTGGGCCCACCTGGCCGCCTTGGGCAGGTTGATCTCGCGCCTGTCCTTCGACCCCGCGCGGCGGCTCAGGCCGGCCTGCACCGCGAGGACGGCGGCGACCAGCACGGCCAGGCCGCCGATGAGGATCTGCACCCTGGGCAAGGTCAGCTGATGGGCGTCGAGCAGGCCCTTGTCCAGCCAACGCCGGAAGAAGAACAGGATCGCTAAGCCGACGCCGATGCCCATGACGAATCCACCGCTCAGGAACGACAGCAGTTGCAGCATCGGCCGGGGCCGATTGAGCAGCAGCGCGGTCATGCCTACCCGGAAGGGTTCGAAGCTGACAGCCAGAGCCATCACCAGGATGGTGATCCACATAGTGGCCCGGTTGCCTACTGGCTGATCCGGATCGGCATGCGGGCTAGGTTACCGGCGGCCGACACGGCGACCAGGCCGGTGGTCGGCCGCTATCTGCCGGTAGCCCCGATTCCCCAGTGCAGGCCCCGCGAGGTCAGCAGGACGACACCCAACGAGACCAACGCCACGACGGTCAGCCCGATGACGGCGACGACGAGCGGCCGCCAACCGGTACGCGCGATTTGGCGGATGTCGGTGTTGAGCCCGACACCGGCGAAGGTGAGCAGGAACGCCCATTTCGAGACGTTGGCCAAGTTGGCGATCTGTCCTTTGCTCAACCAGCCCGCGGTCGCGATCGCCGAGACGGCGAGGAAGCCGAGCACGAATTTGGGGAACTTCGCCCAGATGAACGCGGCCTTGGCACGCACCCCGGGCGCCACCTCGTCGGCCTGTCCGCGCGCGGCCCAATACACCGCGAAACCCAGGACCACGAAGCCGATCAGCGCGTTGCGGACGGATTTGACCAGCACGGCGATCTTGCCGGCATGGTCGGAGAACAGGTAACCGGTGGCAGTGGTCTCGGCGGTGTTGTCCACCGACAGGCCGGCCCACAAGCCGAACTCGTTGTCCGACAGCCCGATCGCGTGACCCAACGGCGGCAACGCGAACAGCGCAACCGCGCCCAGGGCCAGGATGGCCGCGATGGCATAGCTGACATCGGAGTTGCGGGCGCGAATGGCGCCCTTGGCGGCCACAATGGCCGACACCCCGCAGATCGATGTGCCGATCGCCAGCAGTGAGCCGAGCTTGCCCGACAGACCGAAGGCGCGCGCCGCGGCCAAGATGATGACTCCGGCGATCGTCATATCGATGAGAATCTGGACCAGGCTGATACCACCCAACTTGGCGATGTCACCGAGCACGAAGCGGGAACCGAGCACCACAATGCCGATCTTGAGCCAGAATTCGTATGTCGCCACCCCCGGCCGAAAGATCGGGTGCAGGCCGACGGTGTTGGTGATCAGCAACCCGATCAAAATTGCCCACAACACGTACTCGATGTCGGGCACCGTCCAGTGTTCGTGGCGCGCAAGGGCGTTCCACCAGATCTGGGCATACTTGCCCAGCAACCCGACACCGATCAGCAGCACAATGCCCGGGACATATTCCAGCGGCCGGGTGCTGGTGAAGGAGCCCTGCGTCTCGGCTTCGTCGGGTTCGGCGTGCACGGTGCTCATGGCCGTCACCACGGAATCCGCGGCAGCACATCGGCGACCGCCAGCGCGGTGACGAGGCCGGCGACCAGGGTCGCCCACCAGTCAACCGACACCGAAGTGAGCCGGGAGCGCACAGTGCGCCGCTGCGGCGCAACACTATTCATGCACAGAATTGTTGCGGCTCTTGGCGGTAGGCCAAGTGATTAGATCGCGCTGAATCTAGGAGTCCCCGGCCGGGCGAGGGCTGCGTTCGTTGAGCAGATCGATCACCCGGGCGGCGAGGTCGTCGATGTCGGCGTCGGTGGTATCGAGCACCAGGTCAGGATTCTCTGGCGGTTCGTAGGGCGCGTCGATTCCGGTCAAACCCGACAGCTCACCCTTGCGGGCGCGCGCGTATAGCCCCTTGGGGTCTCGCCTTTCGCACTCTTGCAGCGACGTGGCGACGTGCACCTCGATGAACGGCAATTTGGCGGCGTCGTTGAGCGCGCGGGCGGTCTCGCGGTCGGACTTCAGCGGCGACACCAGCGATGCCAGCGCGACCACACCCGCGTCGGCCAACAGGCGCGTCAAATGCCCTACGCGGCGGATGTTTTCGGTGCGGTCACCCGGTGAGAAGCCCAGGTCGTCGGACAATCCGTGGCGCAGGTTGTCGCCGTCGAGCAGGTAAGCGACCCGGCCGGATTCCACCAGGGCACGTTCGACGGCGACGGCCACGGTCGATTTGCCGGACGCGGGCAGGCCGGTGAACCAGATCGTCGCTCCCGCTTGCCCGGTGGCTCGCCAGCGATGGCTGCGGTCCAAAGCCGAGGGGTGCCAACGAATGTCGGTGCGCGCGTGGGTGCCCGGCTTGACCTCGCGGCCCTCGATGATGGTGCCGGCGCCGACGGTGTCGTTGGTGGTCTCGTCGATCAAGATGAAGGCACCGCTGTCGCGGTTGTCGACATAGGGGTCCGCGACCACGACCGAGCTGGTGCGTAGGGTGACGGTGCCGATGTCGTTGAGGGACAACTCGACCGGCTGGTCCACCTCATCGAGAGTTTCGGGGTCCAGCCGTGAGTGCAGCTCCTGCACGGTCGCGCGCACGGTCTTGGTGGTCTGCTTGAGCGCCAGCCGGTCACCGGCGCGCAGCGGCGCGTCGACGAACCAGCAGACGTTGGCGTGGATCTCGCGCGCCAGCACCGGCGCCACCGCCTCTTCGGCGCCGCTGATGAACACGTCACCGCGGCCCACGTCGATGTCGTCGGCGAGTTCGATCGAAACCGAAAGCGGCGCAACGGCCGTCGTGCGTTGGTCGTCGAGGGTGTCCAGCGCGGTGACCGTCGAGCGGGTGCCGGCGGGCAGCGACACCACCGGGTCGCCGACGCTGAGGGTGCCCGCCGCCAGCCGTCCGGTGTAGCGGCGGCGCACCTCGGCGGTCGGTCGTGACACCCACTGCACCGGCAGCCGCAGGCGCGACGCTTCGGCTTGCGGTGCGGCCAGTTTCACGTTCTCCAGGTATTCGAGCAAGGTGGGGCCGTCGTACCAGGGTGTGCGCTGGGAGCGGTGCACGACGTTGTCGCCGTGCTTGGCCGCGATAGGGATCACCGTGACCTTCAGATCACCGAGACGGTCCGCCATCTGCTGCAGCTGTTCTTCGACATCGCGGAATGCGGCTTCGTCGAAGTCGACCAGGTCGATCTTGTTGACCGTCGCGACATAGTGCTTGATGCCCAGCAGCTTGGCGATGCGCGCGTGCCGGCGAGTCTGGCGCAACACACCGGCGCGGGCGTCGACCAGCAGGATCGCCACATGCGCATTGGACGCGCCGGTGAACATGTTGCGGGTGTAGCGCTCATGGCCGGGGGTGTCGGCCAGGATGTAGCTGCGGGTGGCCGTGGAAAAGAAGCGGTAGGCGACGTCAATGGTGATGCCTTGCTCGCGCTCGGCGCGCAGCCCGTCGGACAGTGCGGCCAGGTCGGCCACGCCCTCTTCGTCGGTGACGGCTTCCAAGTGGTCCAGCGGCAGGCTGTCGGTGTCGTGCAGGAGTCGACCGATCAGTGTGCTTTTGCCGTCGTCCACCGATCCGGCGGTGGTGATGCGCAGTAGCTGACGGGTGATGCCCTTGGCCGGCTGAAAGGTTTCGAGTTGGTCGGTGTTTGCCGCGGTAGTCATCAGAAATAGCCCTCTCGCTTGCGGTCTTCCATCGCAGCGGCCGAGGTGCGGTCATCGGCGCGGGTCTCGCCGCGCTCGGACACCGTCGCCGCGGAGATCTCGGTGATGACACCGGTGATTTCGGTCGCCTTGGAGCGCACCGCACCGGTGATGGTCAGGTCGCCGACGGTGCGGTAGCGCACCCATTCCACCGCCGCGGTTTCCCCGTCGGCGGGGCTGGCGTACTCCGACACCGCCAACAGGATGCCGTCGCGCTCGAACACCTCGCGCTCGTGCGCGTAGTAAATCGACGGGATCTCGAGGTCTTCGAGCTCGATGTAACGCCAGACGTCCAGCTCGGTCCAGTTGCTCAGCGGGAACACCCGAACCTGCTCGCCCCGTTTGATCCGGCCGTTGTACAGCGACCACGGCTCGGGACGCTGAGCGCGCGGGTCCCACTGACCGAACTCGTCGCGGAAGCTCAGGATTCGCTCCTTGGCTCGCGCGCGCTCCTCGTCGCGACGAGCGCCGCCGAAGGCCGCGTCGAAGCCGCCTTCCTCCAGCGCGTCGAGCAGGGTGCGCGTCTGGGCGCGGTTGCGGGAAGCGTTGGGACCCGGGTCCGGGACGCGGCCCTTGTCGATCGACTCCTGCACCGACGCGACGATCAGCTTGTGGCCCTGACCGGTGACGCGGCGGTCCCGGAATTCGATCACCTCGGGGAAGTTGTGACCGGTGTCCACGTGCATCACCGGGAACGGCAGCGGCAGTGGCCGAAATGCCTTCTCCGCCAACCGAAGCAGCACGATCGAATCCTTGCCGGCGGAAAACAGCAGCACCGGGCGTTCCAGCTCGGCGACGACTTCGCGGATGATGTGGACCGCTTCGGCTTCCAGCAGCCGCAGTTCGTCGACGTGCAACGCCTCCGTCGTCGTCATGTCGGTAGTCCCTCTCTTTCGGCATCCGCTCGGTAGCGGTCTACCCATTCGTCGGAGCGTTGATCGGCTTGCCGCTGCAGCACCGGCTCCGGCGCCAGCCTGCGATCCAGGCCCAATCGCTCGAGAATGTCGCCGACCACCTCAGTTAGGTTGCGCCACAACACCGGATAGGAGATTTCGATCGGCTTGACGTTTTCTTCGGCGAACCAGTTGTTCCAGCCCTGTTCTTGGGCTCGGAGCATGGTGACCACATGGGCGATCGCCCCGGCGTGATACACGGCCCGCGCGTCGCGCACCGGATCCGGCCGGCCGCGCCACACCCGGGTCTGCACCGCCCGCCAGAACGACACCGCCTGGGACACCACGTCGGGCCGATGGATGTGGATGAGCAGCGGATCTTCACCCACGACGTCGCGGATCGCCGACAGCAGTCCCTCGCCGGAGCGATCCGGCAGTTGGGCCGCGCGGTTCAACAGCAGGTCGGTCTGATTCCACATCAACTTGCCGCCCCACACACCGTTGGGCGTCCGGCCCACCGTGCGGATGTAGTCGCGCCAGATCTCGGCCGGCGCCAGGTCCGGCTTACCTTCGTCCAGCGGGTCGAGCAGTTCCAGGATCGACTCGTCGCCGACGTCGGCGAACCACTCCCGCGGCTGCGGGGATTGGCTGGTGGTGGGCAGGTACTGGAAGAACTCCTGCGGCTCGCCCGCCACGCCGGTGGCGCGCAGCGACTCGACCAGCAACGTGCTGCCGCTGCGCTGGGAGGCCAGCACCAAGTATGACGAGGGAGTATCTGCCACCCCGGAAGCCTAACCGGCGGCAAAACCGCTGCAACACTTCCGGTTACCTTCACCCTGAACAAAACTATTGCCCGACCGGCAAAGCGCTGGTTGGCGTGCCGCGGGGCCGTGAAAGCCGTTGCGGCTCAACGACAGGTGATGAGTCCGACCGGAGGCGGCGGTGCGACGGCGGTGGCGCTGACAGTGCGGTGCTCGGTGCGATGGCGCCGGTGTTGGCGGTGCTGGTCGTCGTTGGCGGCCAGGATGACGCTGATGATCATCAGCACCGCAAACGCGGCGATCAGCACACCGCTGATCACGATGCCGGCAATGGCCAGCCCGCGTCCGGGTTGGCCGGATTGCTTGATCTGGTTGAGCGCGACGATGCCGAAGATCACCCCGAGCAGCGGTCCGATGCCCACACACAGCAACCCCACCACCGAGGACACCAGCGAAGCGATGGCCAGCGGATTGGTGCCCTGGGGGTAGCTCGGCGGGTAACCGTATCCGCTCGGCGGCGGGTACCCGTAGCTGCCCGGTGGTGGGGACGGGGGCGGATATCCGTAGCCGCCGGGCGGCGGTGGATAGTTCGGCGGTTGATCCGTCACAGGCACCTCCACGCATCCAGTGGCGAACACCTTACCTGCGCCGCGGGAGGGTTGCGGCACCGACGGCTAGGTCGCCCGCAGCCCCAGCGAAAACACTAGGCGCACATCAGGATCGGACAACGACGTCGCCAGCAACTGCTCGATGCGCCGCACCCGGTACCGAACGGTGTTGGGGTGCACCTGCAATGCCGCGGCGGCGGCGGCGATGTCACCGAAGCTGTCCAGGTAGGTCCGCAACGTCTCGGCCAGCTGCGGGTCCCGCGCTCGCAGGTCGCTTATCCGCGGGTCGACCAGCCGGGGATTGGCGCCGACCAGCGCGACGATCTCATCGAGCAACACGGTGGCCCGTGCCTCGGCCAACGAGGTCACCTGCCCGATGGCTCCGGGGTGGCGGTCGGCGGTGTCCAGCACCCGGTCCACTTCGGCGCGTGCGGCCGCCACCCCGCCCAGACCCGCGACGGGCGCGGCGACGGCCGCGCGCAGTTCCACGCCCAGCTCCGCGCGCAACGCGCTGACGGTGCCCCGCGCCCAGGAGGCAACCGACCGCGTCGTCGCGATTCGCGGCAACAACACATAGCTGCGGGACCCGACCGTCACCACCTGGGCATCGCGGCGAAAAGCGCTGGCGCTCATGGCGATTACGTCGGCGAGCCGGACGTTGCGGTCACTCGGCGGCAACCAAGACCAGCCGATCACTGCGGCGTTCCCCTCGGCGGACAGGCGCAGGTCACGCGCGAGGACCTCGGTCTCGGCGCTGTCGCCGTCGATCAGCCCCAGCAGCTGCTGCACTCGGCGGGTGTGCAGGGACGGCCGCGTGGACAGCCGCGACATGATCCGTTCGGCGAGCACCGCCGCGCCGCGCAGCATGTCCTCGGCGTCCTCGGCCAGCGGTTGTGAGCCCTGCTGTACCCAGATGGCGCCGGCGAACACCGGTGGCAGGTGCTTGCCGGTGGGCGGCTGGTGAATTCCGATGGCCAGCCGGGGGCGCAAACCCAGCTCGGGGCGCTCGGCCACCCGTACCACCTGGATACCGGCGCGCAGCGCGTCGAAAATGCCCCACTGACTAATCCAGTCCAGGTGCTCCGGGGGCCCGGCGCGGCCCAGGATCGATGAGCGCCGCAGGTCGTCGGCTTCGTCGTTGGACGCCGAGTAGGCCAGGACATGGCTGTGCGCGTCTTCGATGCTGACCATCCCGTGGATGCGCTCGGCGAGCGATTGGGCCAGGCCGAACAGGTCGGTGCCCGCTTCGTCGGCCGCGGGGTCGACGTGATGCTCCAGGACGTGGTCGACCAGTCGGTAGACCCGTTCCCAGCGGGCTCGTGGCTCTACGGCCACCACCGCCGAGCCGGCGGCAACGGCGCGGTCCACCAGGGCCGCCGGGGGTTTCTTGACGAAGATCGCTACCGGCGCGCCGGCTTTCGCGCCGACCCAGCGCAGCGCTTCCTCGTCGGTGAGGCCGACCAAGAAGAACACGTCGGCAGCACTGGCCAGTCCAAGGCGGACATCGTCGGAGTCGATCAGGGCGGCCGAGGTCACCGACAGGTCCAGACCACGTGGGGAGGCGACCAGGCTGACCATGGTGGCGTCGAGCGCGCGCAGCAGTTGGCCCAATCCGACGCCGGTCACCCGCATGTTGTCCGATCCTACTAGCGCAGGGCGGGCATGTTGTCCGATCGGATAATACCGCCGCATCCCCTGCCGGGGATCCTGAGCTGCATGGATGCCATCACTCACGTGCCGTCACCGGCCAACGAGCCGGTCCACGACTACGCGCCCGGGTCCGCCGAACGTCAGCGGCTGCAAGCCGAACTCGCCGCACAGGCCGCGCACCCGATCGACCTGCCGCACGTCATCGGCGGCCGCCATCGAATGGGCGACGGCAAGCGGATCGATGTAGTGCAACCACACCGGCACGCCGCCAGGCTGGGCACGCTGACCAACGCGCTGCATACCGACGCCTCGGCCGCGATCGAGGCCGCCGTCACCGCCAAGAGCGATTGGGCCGCCATGCCCTTCGACGAGCGGGCGGCGGTGTTCCTGCGCGCGGCCGATCTGCTAGCCGGGCCGTGGCGGGAGAAGATCGCCGCGGCATCCATGCTCGGCCAGTCGAAGTCGGTGTATCAGGCCGAGATCGACGCGCCCTGCGAGTTGATCGACTTCTGGCGGTTCAACGTCGCGTTCGCCCGGCGACTGCTGGCGCAGCAGCCGATCAGTGGGCCAGGGGAGTGGAACCGCACCGACTACCGGCCGCTCGACGGCTTCGTCTACGCGATCACGCCGTTCAACTTCACTTCGATCGCCGGTAACCTGCCTACCGCGCCGGCGCTGCTGGGCAACACCGTCGTGTGGAAGCCCTCGATCACCCAGACGCTGGCGGCGTACTTGACCATGCAACTTCTCGAGGCGGCCGGCCTGCCACCGGGGGTGATCAACTTGGTCACCGGGGACGGTTTCGCGGTATCGGAGGTGGCACTGGCCGATCCGCGGCTGGCCGGCATCCATTTCACCGGATCGACGGCAACGTTCCAACACTTGTGGCAGCAGGTCGGCGCCAATATCGGCCGCTACCTGAGTTATCCGCGACTGGTCGGGGAGACCGGCGGCAAGGACTTCGTGGTTGCGCACGCCTCGGCCCGCCCGGAGGTGTTGGCCGCCGCGCTGATTCGCGGCGCGTTCGACTACCAGGGGCAGAAATGCTCGGCGGCCTCCCGCGCCTTCATCCCGCAATCGGTGTGGCGCCGCATGGGTGACGAATTCCTGAGCGCAACAGCCGACTTGACCTACGGTGACGTCACCGACCTGACCAACTTCGGCGGCGCCCTGATCGACCGACGCGCCTACGCCAAGAATGTCGAGGCCATCGAACGGGCCAAAGGAACGGCCGCGTTGACCATCGCGGTCGGCGGAGAGTACGACGACCGAGAAGGCTACTTCGTTCGGCCCACCGTCCTGCTGTCCGACGACCCGACCGACGAGGCGTTCGCCACCGAATACTTCGGACCGCTACTGGCGGTGCACGTCTACCCCGACGCGGACTATGAACGGATCCTCGACGTCGTCGACACCGGTTCCCGGTATGCGCTGACCGGGGCGGTGATCGCCGACGACCGGGCCGCGGTGCTGACCGCACAACATCGGCTGCGCTTCGCGGCGGGCAACTTCTACGTCAACGACAAGCCGACCGGGGCGGTGGTCGGACGGCAACCATTCGGTGGCTCCCGCGGGTCGGGCACCAATGACAAGGCCGGTTCCCTGTTGAACCTGACCCGCTGGACCTCGGCGCGCACCATCAAGGAGACGTTCGTGCCGGCCACCGAGCACGCCTACCCGCACATGGCGGGCGACTGATGTCCGGGTTGTTCACCCGCACCGTGCGCCCGGCGCTACTGGCGGCCGGCCGGTCCGAGCGGTTGCGCCGCAGGGTTCAGCATTCCCGGCTCTCCCGTCGAGTGGTGCACAGGTTCGTGCCCGGGGAGACCCTGGACGACGTCATGAGCGTCGTTGCCGCGCTACGTGATTCGGGACGCTATGTCAGCATCGACTACCTCGGTGAGAATGTCACCGATGCCGACGGCGCGGCGGCCACCGTGGCGGCCTACCTGCGCTTGCTCGATGCGCTGGGCAATCGAGCGGAGACGGCGATCGACGGCGTGCGGCCGCTGGAAGTGTCGGTGAAACTTTCCGCGCTGGGACAGGCGCTGGACCGCGATGGTCAGAAGGTGGCGCTGGACAACGGCCGCACGATCTGTGAACGGGCTCAGCGGGCCGGGGTCTGGGTGACCGTGGACGCCGAGGACCACACCACCACCGATTCGACGCTGTCCATCTCCGGTGACCTACGGGTCGACTTTCCTTGGCTGGGCACGGTGGTACAGGCGTATCTGCGTCGCACGCTCGGTGACTGCGAGGATTTGGCGTCGGCGGGTGCGCGAGTCCGGTTGTGCAAGGGCGCCTACCAGGAACCGGAGTCGGTGGCCTACCCGGACCGCGCTGAGGTCACTGAGTCCTACCTGCGCTGTCTGCGGGTGCTGATGTCCGGCGGCGGTTATCCGATGGTGGCGTCTCACGACCCGGCCATCATCGCCGCCGTTGCGTCGCTGGCCCGCGAAACGTCGCATGACGCAGCGCAATTCGAGTATCAGATGTTGTATGGCATTCGCGACGACGAGCAGCGGCGGTTGGCCGCGTCCGGCAACCAGCTACGGGTCTATGTGCCGTTCGGCACGCAGTGGTACGGGTACTTCATGCGGCGGTTGGCCGAGCGGCCGGCCAACGTGGGCTTCTTTCTGCGTGCGCTGTCCAGTCGAGAGTGACGTCCTGGCGTCGACAGTGCGCCCATGGCGGCATTCCGGCGGCGATCCCGCCGTCAGCGCCCGTTCGACGCCGTCAACGCACTCTGGCTGGTCCGCGCGCGGGCCGCTCGGCGGCAAATCCCCGCACCACGTGCGCCCGCACGAAGTCGGCGACGACGTCGGGGTCATCCATGTTCATCGCCGACGACGGCGTGCTGAACAGGGAGAATAAGATTCGCGCGAACCACTCACCGGCGGCCTCGATGTTCAGCTCCTTGCGTACCTCACCGGTGAGCTTGGCCGCTGACAAATACGGCGCGAAGAAGTCGACGCATTCCTGAAGCAGTACGGCGGCGTCTTTGGTCAGCAGCAGGCTGATCGCCTCTTCGTCGAAGTATTTCTCCGACGCGATGGCCCGGCGGGCCTGGGTCACGAACACCGCCGCCCGGGCCAGCTTCTCCTCCAGTGAGCCACCGCGATCCATCGCCTTGGACATCTCTCGGTAGAACTGTTCGGACGCATGCTCGGCGCAGGCCTCCAGGACCGCGGCTTTGTCCCGGAAGTACTCGTAAACGGTGCTACGGGAAACGTTGGCCATCTTGGCGATGTCGACAATCGTCGTCTTCTGCAACCCGTGCTTGCGGAAGCACGCGTACGCCGAGGAGATGATCAGTTCCCGGGTGTCGGTGGCGGTGGCTTGAGTCATCAGGGCACCAGCGCTCCCCGCGGCACCAGTCCGGCACCCGCCGACGCGAAGGCGTCGTTGACGTCGGCGAGGCGAAATGGCTCGGGCATCAGTCGGTGGAACGGGAACCGGGTGCGCTGCAGGAACTTCAACCCGATCGCCAAGGTGACCGGGTCGTAGAGCATGACACCGCGCACCGACTTGTTGCCGTAGACCAGGATGCTGGGATCGAGCTCGAACGTGCGGCCCATTCCGACGTTGCCCACTTCCAGCAGGGTGCCGCCGTTGTTCAACAATCCGAGCCCCTCGGGAATGACGCCAGGTATGCCGACGACTTCCAGCACCCAGTCGGCGCCGATTCCGTCGGTGCGAGCCCGGACCGACTCGGCGACTTCGGCCGCCGAGAGGTCACTGGCGTCAATGCAGTGCGTGGCCCCAAAATCCGCGGCGACGTCCAGCCGTGCGGCGATCTTGTCGATCACGATGACCTCGGCGGCGCCGGCGGTGCGCGCGACGGCGGCGGCGTTGATACCCAGTCCGCCCGCGCCCTGGATCACGACCGTGTCACCCATTCGCACGTCGTGCAACGCGAACAACACCTGCGCCAGTGCGCAATTGAGTGGGGTGACCGCTTCGTCGGACAGGTCGTCGGGCACCTTGTACAGCGGCTGGCGGCGGGTGGTGTAGTAGTACTCGCCGTAGGCGGCGACGAAGTGCGGCGGTTGGTTCTGGGTGCGGAACTCGCCGGCCATCAAGTTCTGGCAGGCGTGGGAGTGGCCACGCGCGCAGGCATGGCATTGGCCGCAGGTCCAGAAGTACGGCGTGACAACGCGATCGCCGACCGCCAGCGGTGCGCCGGTCGCGTCGGCGGTCAGTCCCTCGCCCAGTTCGGCGATCTCACCGACCATTTCGTGGCCCATGGCATAGGGACAGGGGAGGGGCAGCTCGCCGCGAAATATGTGCAGGTCCGAACCGCAGATCCCGGCCATCCGCAGTTTGAGCGCCGCCGTCCCCGGTGCCGGTGCGGTGAGCGGATATTCGGCCAACTCGATAGGCCCGCCGTAGGCAGTCAGCAGCGCAAGCTTGGGCATGTCTCCTCGCTATCCGGCCGGTGCCAGGATCAACCCACTGGTGGGCACCCCGGTTCCGGATGTGACCAGCACGTGTTCGACATTGTCCACCTGGTTGTAGGAGGTGCCGCGCACCTGCCGCACCCCCTCGGTGATGCCATTCATGCCGTGGATGTACGCCTCGCCGAGCAACCCGCCGTTGGTGTTGATCGGAAACTCCCCGCCCAGCGAAAGCCGTTCGACGGTGGCGAAGTCCTTGGCCTCGCCGCGTCCGCAGAATCCCAACTCCTCGAGCTGGGTGAATACGAACGGGGTGAAATGGTCGTAGATGAAGGCGGTTTGGATGTCGGAGGGCTTGAGGCCGGAGTCTCGCCACAACCGGTCGGCCACCACACCCATCTCGGGTAGCCCGGTGATGTCCTCGCGGTAATAGCTGGTCATCATCTCGCCCTCGGCCGCCGCCCCCTGTGCGGCCGCGGTGATCACCGCCGGGGGTTGACGAAGGTCTCGCGCGCGTTCGGCGCTGGTGACCACCAGCGCGACACCGCCGTCGCTTTCCTGGCAGCAATCCAGCAGCCGCAACACCGGTTCGATGATCCAGCGCGAGCTCTGGTGATCCGCCAAAGTAATGGGGCGCTGGTAGAACCACGCGTCCGGGTTGTTGGCCGCGTGGGCCCGGTCGACGACGGCGATGCGGCCGAAGTCCTCGTTGGTGACCCCGTAGGCCGACATGTACCGCTGGGCGTGCAACGCCACCCAGGCCGCCGGCGTCAGCAACCCGAACGGGGCGTAATGCGCCATGAACAAGGGCGTCTCGGTGCTGGTGCGTCCGCTTCCGCCGAAGCGCATGCCCGAGCGTTCGTTGAACGCCCGATAACACACCACCACGTCGGCCACCCCGGTCGCCACGGCCATGGCAGCGTGGACGACAGTGCCTGCCGCCGCGCCGCCGCCGTGTGGAACCCGGCTGAAGAAGTTCAAGTCGCCGATGCCGACATTGCGCGCGACGTCGATCTCGTCGCTGGAATCCATGGTGAAGGTGACCATGCCGTCGACCTCGCTGGGCGCCACGCCGGCGTCGTCGAGGGCGGAACTGACCGCCTCACAAGCCAATTGCAGCTCGCTGCGGCCGGACTCCTTGGAGAACTCGGTTTGTCCGATACCGACGATCGCCGTGGCCCCGGCCAGCATCGCCGTCATGTGCGGGCTCCGTCCAGCAGGCTGAGCACCGCGGTGCCCGACACATGGTCACCGAGGCTGTTGGCCGCCTTGAACGTGACCTCGACGAAGTTTTCCCCGTCGGTCCCTTCGGATTTGCCGGTGACGCTGCCGGTGAAGCGCAGCGGGTCATCGGGGAAGCTCGGCACGCCCAGGCGAATCGACAGCTTCTTGACCATCGCATCCGGTCCGGCCCAGTCGGTGAGGAAGCGCGTGCACAACCCGTTGGTGGTCAGGATGTTCATGAACAGGTTCGGCGAGCCCTGCTTGTTGGCGTAATCGCGGTCATGATGGACCGGCATGAAGTCTCGCGATGCGATGGCGCCGGCCACGATCACCGTGGTGGTGACCGGGATGACCAGGGCGCTCACCTCGTCGCCGACCGTGATGTCGCGCCACTTCAGCGTGGTGGCATGCGCGGCTGTCGTCGTCATCAACGTCCTTCCGGGTAGGTGCTGCCGAGCTGGGCAAGCTGCAGGGACGCCGGGCCCAGGGTGAGTTCGTTGTGCTTGGCCCACAGGAAATAGCGATGCAGCGGATAGGTGACGTCGATGCCGATGCCGCCGTGCACATGCTGGGCGGTGGCGGCCACCCGGGCACCGGCCTCGGCGGCCCAGAACTTCGCGATGCGGGCGGCCCGGTCGGCGGGGCGACCCTGCGCGGCGAGCCACGCGGCATGCCAGGTGGTCCACCGGATCGCTTCGACATCGATGAAGGCGTCCGCCATCCGTTGTTGCACCGCTTGGAAGCTGCCGATCGGGCGGCCGAATTGCTCACGCGTGGTGGTGTATTCGGCGGCCGTGTGCATGGCGCGGTCGACGACGCCGAGTTGAATGGCGCACAACCCGATCAGCGCGCGGGTGTAGATGGACTCGATGTCACCGGCTAGCCGGTCTTGGTCGGAAACGGCGGCGCTGTCGAGAAAGACGTCGGCGTGCGGCTCCCGGTTGGTGGTGGTAGCCGGGCGAACCTCGACACCGGGGGAGTCGAGCGGTAGCAGGAACAGGCCGACGGTGCCGTCGTCGGTGGCGGCGGGGATGAGCGCGGTGTCGGCCAGCTGCGCGGCGGGCACCAGTTCCTTGGCTCCGTCCAGACGCCAGTGTGTGCCGTCGCGGCGAGCGGTGGTGGCCGGTGTCGTGGGGTCAGAGCGACTGGGTTCGACCAGGCCGGCGGTCAGAATCCGTTGCCCGGCAACAACGTCCGGAAGGAAACGACGCTGCTGCTCGGCGGTACCGTGCCGGACGATGGGATCGGCGCCCAACACCAGCGTCGCATAGGCCGGTACCGGCGCGACGCTCCAGCCGACCTCGGCGAGCAGTACCCCGAGTTCGACGAAGCCGCCGCCGTTGCCGCCCAACGACTCCGGCATCGCGGTGCCCAACAGGTCGACGGCGGCGAGCTCCTGCCAGAGGGCGGTGTCGTAGCGGATGCCGCTCTCCAATTCGCTCAGGCGTTCCGGGGTGGCTCGGCGCTCGAAGATGTCGCGGGCCAGCTTGGCGATGGTCTCCTGCTCTTCGGTGAAGGTGAAGTCCATCGGGTCTCAGCCCGCCGCCGGCCGGAATTGGTGCAAGACAAGGTCATTGTCGAAGCTCGAGTAGAAGACTTCGACCGGCATGCCGACCGTGACCTCGGCCGGGTCGATGTCGCACAGGTTGGACACCAACCGCACGCCCTCTTCCAGCTCCACCAGGACCACGATGTAGGGATAGTCGAAGAACGGGAACCGGGGCTGGTGCGGCACCACGTAGCTGTAAACGGTTCCTTTGCCCGAAGCCGCCAGGGTATCCCAGTTCAGCGATCGGCACGCAGGGCACATGGGCCGGGGCGGATTACGCAGCGCGCCACATCCTTGGCAGCGCTGGATCAGCAACTGGTGCTCGCGCAACCCACTCCAGAAGAATTCGGTGTCGGGGCTGATCGCCGGCGGCAGTCGGGTGGCCATCAGTTGCCCGGCTTGAATCGTAGGACCCGGAAACGTTGACGTCCCAACACTTCTCCGTGCTGATCGACGTAGGTCGTCAGCCAGGTCAGGAAAAAGCCCGTCCCCAGCGCCGTCTTCTTCTCCTCGGACACCGATTCGTATACCGTCGTCGCGCTGATCACATCGCCCAACCGCGGATAGCGCTCGATCTCGAACTCGGAGTTGGTGGCCACCGTGCTGGTATAGCCGGCGTCGTCGAGAAACGAGGTGGGATTGAACTTGATTTCGATCGGCGCGCCGCCGCGTTCCCCGATGCCTTCCAGCTTGGGTGCGGGCATGGTCCAGGTCTGCAACATGACCGGCGGGGAGACGATGCCACCAAACCGCGAGGTGGCTGCGAAGTCGGGGTCGAGGTAGACGGGGTTCATGTCGTCCAGCGCGTGCGCCCAGTGCCGGATCATCGGCTGATTCACCGGATCCGGTGCCACTGAGGGCTTTCCGGTTCCACCGGTGGGTTGGCCGACGAGCGCCTGCACCTTGGCGTGCACCTCTGAGTCGGTCACTTGGGCGGTCCTTTCTGTTCGGTGGCGGTAGCTCGAAGGTCACGAGGGGCCCTGGGCATGAGCAGCCCTGCCATGGCGATGATGTCGCGTTGGATCTCGTTGGCCCCGCCGCCGAACGTGTTGATCACCGCTTGCCGGTACGCGGTCTCCAGCGCTCCTCGCAGCGGGGCTTGCGGGCCGCGGCGAATCCCGTTGCCGTCCAGCACTTCGAGCAGCTCACGGGCCACTTGCTGGGTCAACTCGGTGCCGAACACTTTGGCGGCCGACGCTTCGCCCATGTTCAGCACGCCTTTGGTCATCGCGGCGTTCACCCGCAGATTGACCAGTTTGTATGCGGCGACTTGCGCCTCGACGCGGGCCAGTGCCTGCTGCACCCAGGGCTGGTCGATCACCCGGCCGCCGTCGAGTTCGGTGGCGGCGGCCCACTGCAGCGTCTTCTCGAACAGCGGCTCGAGCGCACCCAGGTTGCCCAAGGCCGCCCGTTCGAAGTTCAGCTGCGTGGTGATCAGTTGCCAGCCTTGGTTTTCCTCGCCGACCAGCGAGCTGGCGGGGACCCGCACATTGTCATAGAAGGTGTAGAACGTCGAGATGCCCGGCATGGTGTGCAGCGGCTGCCAGGAAAATCCGGGCGACGTCGTGGGCACGATCAGGATCGAAATGCCCTTGTGCTTCTTGGCGTTGGGATCGGTCCGCGCGGCCAGCCAGATGTAGTCGGCGTAGGCGGCGCCGCTGGTGAACATCTTCTGTCCGTTGATCACATAGCTGTCCCCGTCGCGGACCGCCGTGGTACGCAGCGACGCCAGGTCGCTGCCGGCCCCCGGCTCGGAGTAACCGATCGCGAATTCGACGCTGCCGTCCAGGATCGCCGGCAGAAATCGCTGTTTCTGCTCGTCGCTGCCGCACTGCATCAGGGTGGGTCCCACGGTGTTGAGCGTGACCAGCGGGACCGGCGCGTTGGCCCGGCGCGCCTCCTCGGCGAAGATGAATTGCTCGATCGCGGAAAACCCGCGTCCCCCATACTCTTTAGGCCAGCCCACGCCGAGCAGATCGGCCGCAGCCAAAGCCCGCACGCATTCGCGCACCGCCGGACCGCCCTCGACCTGGTCACCGATCGCTGCCGTGCGCTCCGGCGTCATCACCTGTTCGAGGGCGGCCCGCATTTCCGCGCGCAGCCGCTCCTGTTCGGGGGTGTATTCCAGATGCATGTCTTAAGCGCCCAGCCGCACCGGCATCCGTTTGACGCCGGGCACCATGGTGGCCCGCATCCGGCTCACCTCTCCGACGAGTTCGATGCTGGGGAAGCGGCTCAGCAGCTCGTCGAACAACAGGTGTGCTTCCAGACGCGCCAGCTGAGCGCCCAGGCAGGAATGCTCACCACACCCGAAAGCGATGTGCGGGTTGGGATGTCGGGTCACGTCGAAGGCCTCGGAATCGGTGCCGAAGACGTCTTCGTCACGGTTGGCCGACCCATATAGCATCACCACCACCTGACCGGCAGCGATGCGCTGCCCGCGGATCTGGACATCGGTCGTCGCGGTACGCGCCATGTGCACCACCGGGCTGTTCCAGCGCAGCATCTCCTCCACCGCGCTGGGAATCAACGACGGGTCCTCGACCAGCATCCGGTACTGGTCGGGGTGCTCGATCAGCGCCAGCGTGCCCAGCGCAATCAGATTGCGGGTGGTCTCGTTGCCGGCTACCAACAGCAGGAACGCGAAGTTGACCAATTCTTCGTCGCTGAGCCGCAATCCGTCGATCTCCGCGTTCACCAGAGTGGACAGCATGTCCTCGCGCGCCCCGGTGCGCCGGTCGGCGATCAACGCTTGGAAGTACTCGTAGAGCTGGCCGGCCGCTACCAACGAGTCGAGCTCGATCTCCGGGTCGGCGGACCCGGTCATGGCGTCCGACCAGGCGCGGAACTGTTCCCAGTCGTCCGGCGGTGCGCCCAGCAGTTGAGCGATGATGCGGGTGGGCAGCGGCGCGGCGATTTCCTCGGCGAACTCGTGGACGGAACCCGGCTCGATCTCGTCGAGAATCCCGCGCACGATCTCGCGGATCTTCGGCTCCAGGATGGCGACGTGGCGGCGGGTGAAGCCGGAATTGATCAGCTTGCGCAGCTGACGGTGCCGCGGCGGGTCGGTGAAGATCAAGCTGCCTTCCTGCACCGGATTCGGCAGTTGGGGGTCGGGAATGGTGATGCCCTGCGTCGAAGAGAACAGCGCGGGGTTGCTCGACACGAACCGGACGTCCTCGTACTTGAGCAGTGCCCAGAATCCAGTGACGTCGTTCCAGCAGACCGGTGACAGGGCTCGCAGTTCGCGATAGGCCGGGTACGGATCGCCGGCATAGAAGTCGGGCGAGTGCAGGGGGAACGTAGTGCGCACTGGCTCGCCTCCCTCAATCCGACACTTAGGCCATAAGTGTCTTGTTGAGAGTGTCTACTCCTTGGCGTAGCACTATGTCAATCACGGTAATTCATGGCCGAAGTGATTGACGCCCGCCTGCAACGGGTGTACACCAGGTCACTAGATGACCGACGTTCGGGTGAGGAAGCAGATGGCCGAGCCGCAGCCCACGCAATTGATTGACGCCTATGGGCTCTACATCGACGGGCGCTGGGTCGAACCGGAGGACGGTCGCTACGACGACGTCTGCCCGGCCACCGAACGCACCATCGCCACCGCGCCGGATGCAAGTGTCGATCAGGTCGGCGCGGCCATCGGCGCCGCCCGGCGGGCCTTCGACGAGGGCCCATGGCGGACCATGGCCGGGGCGGAGCGAGCCAGGTATCTGAACCAACTCGGCGACGCCTTACTCAAGCACAACGACGAATTCTTCGCGCTGGCCCAGGCGGAGTGGGGATGCACCGCCAACGAGCGCATCATGCAAGTCGACGGCGCCGGATACATGTCCATGCACGCGGCTCAACTCGCCGCAAAACTGGCCGACAAGCCCGTTACCGGGATCGGCGCCG
The DNA here is from genome assembly GCF_001673155.1 of Mycobacterium sp. 1423905.2. Classification (GTDB taxonomy): domain Bacteria; phylum Actinomycetota; class Actinomycetes; order Mycobacteriales; family Mycobacteriaceae; genus Mycobacterium. Next base: position 36,709 of record NZ_LZLE01000178.1, read on the forward strand.
GCACCACACTGCTGCGCCATGAGCCCCTGGGGGTGGTGTCCATCCTGACGCCGTGGAACTTCCCGCACACCCTCAACGTGATGAAGGTCAACAATGCGCTGGCCGCGGGCAACACCGTCGTCCTCAAACCCTCGCCCTTGACTCCGTTGGCCGGGTTGGCGCTGGCCCGAATCATCGACGAGCACACCGACATCCCGCCCGGAGTGGTCAACGTCGTCACTCCGTCGGGTATCGAAGCGGCGAAAGCGCTGACCACCGATCCGCGCGTCGACATGGTCAGCTTCACCGGCAGCTCCGCGGTCGGATGCCAGGTCATGTCGGCCGCCGGCCAAAGCATGAAACGCATCCTGCTCGAGTGCGGCGGTAAGTCGGCCAGCATCCTGCTCGACGACACCATGGTGACCGACGACATGCTGCGGCAGATGCTGTTCGACTGCTGCTCGCTGCACGCCGGGCAGGCCTGCATCCTGCACAGCCGGCTGTTGCTGCCTGACAATCTCCACGACGACGTGGTGGACCGGCTGGTCATCCTGGCCCGTGCGGTCAAGGTCGGCGATCCTACTGACCCGGCGGTGCAGATGGGCCCGTTGATCAGCGCGTCGCAGCTCGAGCGGGTCCAGGAATTGGTCGGCGCGGCCGTGCGCGACGGTGCCACGCTGGCGACCGGGGGCCAGCGCCTCGGCGATGTCGGATTCTATTTCGAACCAACGATTCTCACCGATGTCGAGCCGGATGCGGCGATCGCCCAAGAGGAAGTGTTCGGCCCGGTGCTGACGGTGTTGCGCTACCGCGACGACGAAGAGGCGGTGGCAATCGCCAACAACTCCCGCTACGGCCTGTCCGGAGGGGTGTGGGGGACCGACGTGGACCGGGCCGTCGGCGTGGCGCGGCGCATCCGCACCGGACAGATCGCGGTCAACGGCACCAGCCCGGGCGACGCCCCCTTCGGCGGGTTCAAGCTCAGCGGGTTCGGCCGGGAAGGCGGGGGCATCGGCGGACTACACCAGTACATGGAGCCGCAGGCCATCGGGATTCCCTGATGTCGGGGCCCCTGGCAGGGATCCGCGTCGTCGAACTCACCACCGAGATCTCCGGCCCGTACGCGACGAAGCTGTTCGTCGACCTCGGCGCCGAAGTGACCAAAGTTGAAACGCTCGAAGGGGATCCGCTGCGGTGCTGGGGTCCGTTCCCCGGCGAGGTCAGCGACCCGCAGCGCAGCGGCATGTTCGACTACCTCAATGCGGGCAAGCAGATCGTGACGGCCGACCTCACGCGGCCGGCCGGCATGACCGCGGTGCGCGAGCTCATCGCTCACGCGGACCTGGTGGTCGAAGATTGGGGGCCCGGCACACTCGAGCACACTGGTCTTGGTGCCGACGCCTTGACACAACTCAACCCGAACCTGGTGCTGCTACGCATTTCTCAGTTCGGACAGTCGGGCCCATGGCGCGATCGGCACGCGACACCGCTTACCCTACAGGCGGTAGCCGGTTGGATCAGCGTGCGCGACCCGCACCGCCCGCCGGTGCAAGCCGGGGCCCGCATCGCCGAGTACGTCGCGGGTGCTTACGGCGCGCTGGCCGCGCTCACCGCCATGCGGCTGCCGGCGACCGGACGCGTCACGGAAGTCGATGTGTCCCAATTCGAGTCGCTGCTGTCGACGCTGCCCTACCCGATGCTGATGTCCGAACGCATGCGCGCTCTCGGCTTCCCGCCGAACGTGCGCTCCGCACCAATGCTCGGCGTGGTGCGCGCCGCCGACGGCTGGGTCGGAATCAACTGCCTGACCGGGCAGCATTGGCTCGACGTGTGCGCCATGCTCGGACTGCCCGAGTACGGCGACAAGCAGATCGACATCATGATGGGCGGACCCGAGCGGGCGGAGTTCTTCGCCCAGGCCGAGCCGGTGCTGGCCGAGCGGACCGTCGCAGAAATCGTCGAACTCGGCCAGGCGCTGCGCATTCCGGCCGCACCGGTCAACGACGGTGCCAGCGTGCTGGACTGTCCGCAGTACGCCAAGCGCGGCTTCTTCACCCAAGTCCGCGGCTTCCGCCAACCCGGCGTGCCGTTCCGGTTCTCGAATCAATCTGCCTCGCAACCAGTTCGGTACCCGGATGCGTCGTCGTCAGCCGGCGGCCCACTGCCGTTCGCGGGACTACGGGTGTTCGACCTGAGCACCTTCTGGGCCGGCGCGTATCTCACCTGCTACTTGGGCGCGTTCGGCGCCGACGTCGTTAAAGTGGAGTCCATTCAGCGGCCCGACGGACACCGCTACTCCGGCGCGTTTCCGTTCGAGGGCGACGACTGGTACGAGCGCAGCGCCATCTGGCAGGCCACCAACCTCAACAAACGTGACCTCACCCTCGACCTGACCGCGCAGCGCGGCCGCGACATCGCCCACCGGCTGGTCGCCGACGCGGACGTGGTCGTCGAGAACTTCTCGCCGCGAGTCGTGGAGCACTTCGAGCTCGACTACACGTCGGTGGCGGCATTCAACCCCGACGTCGTCATGGTGCGCATGCCGGGCTTCGGTTTGGAGGGGCCGTGGCGTGACTACGTCGGCTGGGCGCTCAACATCGAGCAGACCTCCGGCATGTCCGCCGCCACCGGCTACCCGGACGGCCCGCCGTGCAACCTGCAGGGGCCCGCCGACCCCATCGTCGGCGTGCATGCCGGCGTCGCGCTGCTGGCCGCGCTCGCACAGCGCCGGCGCACCGGCGAGGGCCGGCTGATCGAAGTCGCGCAGATCGAGGTCGCCGCCTGTGTGACCGCCGAACCGGTGATCGAATACACGATGAACGGTGTGGTCCGCCCCCGGGAAGGCAACCGCCGCCGCGGTTATCTGCAGGGCGTGTACCCGAGCAGCGTCGACGACGCCTGGGTGGCCGTGTCCATCCCGTATGACGGCGCGCTGGACTATGACGTGTTCGACGAACTTGTCACCGGCTGGACGCGCACCCAAACCCCCGAGCGGATCGTGGAAACCCTGCGCGCTCAAGGCATTGCCGCCGAGCAACTGACCACCGGCGACCAGATGTACGACATCGCCCAGCTCGACGACCGCGGCTTCTACGAACGGTTCGACCACCCGATCACCGGGTCACGCCGCTATCCCGGCTGGCCGTTTCGGATCGGCGCGCACCGGCACCACCGGACGCCGCCGCCCACCCTCGGGCAGCACAACGACGAGATCCTGCGCGGCCTGGGTCTTTCCGCCGAGGACATCGCCGGCCTGCGCGACCAACGCATCATCGGGCAGCGGGTACTCAACGGCTGACCGGGTGGGTTTACCGACGCGTTGACACGTGAAAGGCTGCTGGGCATGGTCGTCGCGATCGCCCGCCCCAAGCTCGAAGGAAACATCGCCGTCGGGGAGGACCGGCAGATCGGTTTCGCCGAGTTCGGCGCCCCGCAGGGACGACCCGTGTTCTGGTTGCACGGCACTCCCGGCGCGCGCCGGCAGATCCCCACCGAAGCCCGCGTCTACGCCGAGGAACACAACGTCCGCCTCATCGGCATCGACCGGCCCGGCATCGGCTCGTCCACCCCGCACCGCTACGAGACGATTCGGGCGTTCGCCGAGGACCTGCGCGCCATCGCCGACACGCTCGGCGTCGACAAGATGGCCGTGGTCGGCTTGTCCGGCGGCGGTCCGTACGCGCTGGCCTGCGCGGCGGGCCTGCCCGACCGGGTGGTGGCCGTCGCTGTGCTCGGCGGAGTGGCGCCCACGCAGGGCCCGGACGCGATCAGCGGCGGCGCGATGAGGCTGGGCCTGCTGGTGGCGCCGTTGCTCAGGTTTGGCGGCAGCCCGCTGCGCATCGGCGCCAGCCTGCTGGTCCAGTCGATCCGCCCGGTCGCATCACCGGCGCTGTACGCCTATGCCGCCGTCTCGCCCCAAGCCGATCGTCATCTGCTGACTCGCCCCGAGTTCAAGGCGATGTTCCTCGACGACCTGCTCAACGGCAGCCGCAAACAGCTGGCGGCGCCGTTCAACGACATCATCCTGTTCGCCCGGGACTGGGGATTCCGGCTCGACGAGGTGAAGGTGCCGGTCCGCTGGTGGCACGGCGACCATGACCACATCATCCCGTTCGCCCACGGCGAGCACGTGGTGTCCCGGCTGCCGGACGCCGAGCTGTTCCACCTGCCCGAGGAAAGCCACCTGGCCGGGTTGGGCCGCGGCGAGGAGATCCTGGCCACGCTGATGAAGCTCTGGGACGAGCAGTAACCTCGCTGACGTGCTGCTGGCCTCCCTGAATCCCGCGGCGGTCACCGCCACCGACATCCCCGACGCGGTCCGCATCGACGGCGCGGTGCTGAGCCGCAGCGATCTGGTGGGCGCCGCGACGTCGGTGGCCGAGCGGGTCGCCGGCGCCCAGCGGGTCGCGGTGCTGGCCACTCCCACCGCGGCCACCGTGCTGGCCATCACCGGCTGCCTGATCGCCGGGGTGCCCGTGGTCCCGGTGCCGGCCGACGTCGGGGTGGCCGAACGGCGGCACATGCTGACCGACTCCGGCGCGCAGGCCTGGCTCGGGGCAGCGCCCCCCGAGGACGAAAGGGAGGGGTTGCCGCACATCCCGGTGCGGCTGCACGCCCGGTCCTGGCACCGCTACCCCGAGCCGTCACCGGATGCCCTGGCCATGGTGGTCTACACCTCCGGCACCACCGGACCGCCCAAGGGGGTGCAGGTCAGCCGGCGCGCCATCGCCGCCGACCTGGACGCCCTGGCCGAAGCCTGGCAGTGGACGGCCGACGACGTCCTGGTGCACGGACTGCCGCTCTACCACATCCACGGCCTGGTACTGGGCCTGCTCGGGTCGCTGCGCGTCGGCAACCGCTTCGTGCACACCGGCAAACCCACGCCCGCCGGCTACGCGGCGGCCGGCGGGACGTTGTATTTCGGGGTGCCGACAGTGTGGTCGCGGGTGGTCGCCGACCAGGCCGCCGCCGAGGCGCTGCGGCCGGCGCGCTTGCTGGTGTCGGGAAGCGCGGCGCTGCCGGTGCCGGTGTTCGACGGGCTCGAGCGGCTCACCGGGCATCGGCCCATCGAACGTTACGGCGCCTCGGAATCGCTGATCACGCTGTCGACCCGAGCCGACGGCGAACGCCGCCCCGGCTGGGTGGGCTTGCCGCTGGCCGGCGTGCAAACCCGACTGGTCGACGACGACGGGCACGCCGTCTCGCACGACGGAGAGACCGTCGGCAAACTGCACGTGCGCGGGCCGACGCTGTTCGACGGCTACCTCAACCGGCCGGACGCCACCGCCGAGGCGTTCGACGCCGACGGCTGGTACCGCACCGGCGACGTCGCCGTCATCGACAGCGGCGGCATGCACCGCATCGTCGGCCGAGAGTCCGTCGACCTGATCAAGTCCGGCGGATACCGCATCGGCGCAGGCGAAATCGAGACGGTGTTGCTGGGACATCCCGGCGTTGACGAGGCCGCCGTCGTCGGCGCACCCGACGAAGACCTCGGGCAGCGGATCGTGGCGTATGTCGTCAGTTCATCCGCCGTTAACCCTGAGGACTTGATCGAGTATGTCGCGCAACAGCTTTCGGTGCACAAGCGGCCACGGGAAGTGCGCTTCGTCGACTCGCTGCCGCGCAATGCGCTGGGCAAGGTACTCAAGAAGCAGTTGCTGGCGCAGGGCTGAGCGCTCAACTCGTGTCGCACCGGTAACACCAAGCCCCACAATGCAACTGCGCTGAGACCGTTTCGTAACCAAACACCCCAGTTCAGCGACACGCAGGAAACTGCCAGGCGTTTCGACGTGAAAGGCTCTGGGATTTCACATACCGTCGTCGCTGTGCAACTGCAGGGCGAACAGCGCCAGGACCCGGCGGTGACCGTCGGCAACACCCGCGCCACCCCGATGAAGCAGGTCGCGGCCGCGTGCCTGGTCGGCTCGGCGATCGAGTACTACGACTTCCTCATCTACGGGACCGCCGCCGCCTTGGTGTTCCCGTACGTGTTCTTCCCGCACCTGAGTCCGGCGGTGGCGACCATCGCCTCGATGGGGACCTTCGCGACGGCGTTTCTGTCCCGCCCGATCGGCGCCGCGGTCTTCGGCTACTTCGGCGACCGGCTGGGGCGCAAGAAGACATTGGTGGCCACGCTCCTGATCATGGCCGTCTCGACGGTCACCGTCGGGTTGGTGCCCAGCACGGCGGTCATCGGCATGGCGGCCCCGCTGATCCTGGTGGCGCTGCGGCTAATGCAGGGCTTCGCCGTCGGCGGGGAATGGGCCGGCTCGGCGCTGCTGAGCGCCGAATACGCGCCGGCCGGCAAACGCGGCCGCTACGGCATGTTCACCTTGCTCGGCGGCGGCACCGCCGCCGTGCTGAGCAGCCTGACCTTTCTGGGCGTCAGCACCACGATCGGTGAGAACAGTCCCGCATTTCTGCAGTGGGGATGGCGCATCCCGTTCCTGATCAGCGCCGCCCTGATCGCGCTCGCGCTGTACGTACGGCTGAACATCAGCGAGACGCCGGTGTTCGCCCAGGAGCGGGCGCGCGACTTGATTCCCCGAACCCCGATCGCCGAGGTGCTTCGCCTGCAGCGTCGGGAGATCATCCTGGCCGGCGGCAGCATCCTGGGTGGGTTCGGCTTCGCCTACACCTCGAGCACGTTCCTGGCCATCTACGCCCATTCGCACCTGGGCTATTCGCGGGGCTTCATCTGGTCGGTCGGTGTGCTGAGCGGACTGGCGAGCATCACCTGCGTCGCGGTGTCGGCCACGCTGAGCGATCGGGTGGGGCGCCGCCGCATGATGCTGGTGGGCTGGCTGGGTTGCCTGCCCTGGTCGTTCGTGGTGATCCCGTTGCTGGACACCGGTGAGCCCGCCCTGTACGCGGTGGCGATCGTCGGCATCTCGTCGCTGGCTGGGATCGGCTCCGGCCCCACGGCGGCGTTCATCCCGGAGCTGTTCGCCACCCGCTACCGATACAGCGGGTCGGCGCTGGCGTTGAACATCGCCGGGGTGTTGGGCGGTGCGGTACCCCCGCTGATCGCCGGCACGCTGCTGGTCACCTACGGCAGTTGGTCGATCGGTTTGATGCTGGCCGGCTTGGTCTTGGTCAGCCTGCTGTGCACCTATCTGCTGCCCGAGACCAAGGGCACCGCACTGTCTGCCGAAGCCTGACGGCGCTAGTTGTGGGCGTGCAGGTCCTCGTTGAGGGCGATGCCCTGCCGGTCGCGCGACACCACCTCGACCGCCCCGCTCACCGAGTTGCGGCGGAACAGCAGGTTGGAGCCACCAGAAAGCTCGCGTGCCTTGACTGAGGCGCCGTCGGGCGCGCGGACCTTGGTGCCGGCGGTGACATACAGACCCGCCTCGACCACACAGTCGTCGCCCAGGGAGATGCCAATACCGGCGTTGGCCCCGAGCAGGCAGCGCTGGCCGATCGAGATGACCTGTTCGCCGCCGCCGGACAGCGTGCCCATGATCGACGCCCCGCCGCCGACGTCGGAGCCGTCGCCCACCACCACGCCGGCCGAGATGCGGCCTTCGACCATCGAGGCGCCCAGCGTGCCGGCATTGAAGTTGACGAAGCCCTCGTGCATCACGGTGGTACCCGGCGCCAAGTGGGCGCCGAGCCGCACCCGGTCGGCGTCGGCGATGCGCACTCCCGAGGGCACGACGTAGTCGACCATCCGGGGAAACTTGTCCACCCCGTACACCGTCACCGGGCCATGGCGGCGCAGCTTGGCGCGCACCGCTTCGAAACCATCGACGGCGCACGGGCCGTAGTTGGTCCACACGACATTGGTCAATATCCCGAAAAAGCCGCCGGCGTTCAGCCCGTGCGGCGCCACCAGTCGGTGCGACAGCAGATGCAATCGCAAATAGGCGTCGTAGGCGTCGGCGGCCGCCTCGTCCAGTGCGCCGATGACAGTGCGGACCACGACGGTCTCGGTGTTGCGGTCGTCGTCGCGGCCGACCAGCGGGGCCAGATCGGCGGGGACGTCGTCCCCGGACAGTCGCCTGGTGCCGCTGCTGCCGGACTCGGTCAGTTCCGGTGCGGGGAACCAGGTATCGAGAACCGATCCGTCCGCGGAGAGGGTCGCCAGGCCGATGCCTGCAGCTCCAGTCACGGTCCACAAGGTTACTGTGGCCGCCGAACCGCAGATACCCTGGCTCCGTGCTGGACTTATCCGGGGATCCCGTCGAGTTGACCGCGGCGCTGGTCGACATTCCCAGCGAGTCGCGGGACGAGGCGCGGCTGGCCGACGAGGTGGAGGCGGCGCTGCGCGCGCAGACCTCCGGCTTCGAGATCATCCGCAACGGCAACGCGGTGCTGGCGCGCACCGAATTGAACCGGCCGTCGCGGGTGCTGCTGGCCGGGCATCTGGACACCGTGCCGATCGCTGACAATCTGCCCAGTCGGGTGGAGAACGGTGAACTGCACGGCTGTGGCACCGCCGACATGAAAGCCGGTGACGCGGTCTTCTTGCACCTGGCCGCCACGGTGGCCGAACCGGTACACGATCTGACGCTGGTGCTCTACGACTGCGAGGAGATCGATTCGGCGGCCAACGGTTTGGGCCGCATCGAACGGGAACTGCCGCAGTGGCTGGCCGCCGATGTGGCGATTTTGGGTGAGCCCACCGCGGGCTGGATCGAGGCCGGCTGCCAGGGCACCCTGCGGCTGGTCGTCAGCACGACCGGTACCCGGGCTCATTCGGCGCGATCCTGGTTGGGCGACAACGCGATTCACAAGCTGGGCACCGTGCTGGACCGGTTGGCGAATTATCGGGCGCGCAGCGTCGACATCGACGGCTGTGTGTACCGCGAGGGCTTGTCGGCGGTGCGCATCGACGGGGGTGTGGCCGGCAACGTCATTCCCGACGCGGCGTCGGTCACGGTGAATTTCCGTTTCGCGCCGGATCGTTCGCCGGCGCAGGCCCGCCAGCACGTGCACGAGGTGCTGGACGGACTCGATGTGCACATCGAACAGGTCGACGCCGCCGCCGGAGCGTTGCCCGGGCTGTCCCAGCCCGCCGCCAAGGCGCTGGTGCACGCCGCCGGTGGACAGTTCCGGGCGAAGTACGGCTGGACCGACGTGGCTCGGTTCGCGGCGCTGGGCATTCCGGCGGTCAACTATGGGCCCGGCGATCCCAACTTGGCGCATCGGCGCGACGAGCGGGTCCCGGTTGAGCGGATCACCGCGGCGGTGGACACGCTGCGCCGTTACCTGAGCCACTAGCCGGTTCGCCGAGCGTCACGCCAGCGTGGAACTCGGCGTCGACGGTTGCGCTAGCGTGACGTTGGGCGCAGGTCTTGGGCGGCGCGGGTGGCGTCGGCCGCGGCGGCCGCCATGCCGGCCGTCGCGAGTTCATCGGCCACCGCGACCAACGCGTCGGCGTCCGCGTCGGCCAGGGCCCGCGCATGCTTGACCGCCAAATCGCCCATGGCGCAGCCGAACTGGCCTACCAGCTGGGAGATCGGGTGCACCGCCCGAACGTCGCCGAGCCGGACGGCGTGGTGGTAGGCGTGCAGTGCGACCCCCGACTGCCCGGCCCGCTCGGCGGCGCGGGCAGCCTCACGGGCGGCGGTGATGGCGGCCGTCTTGTCCCGCGCGGCCGCCTTGGTCCACGCTCGCGCCAACCCCAGCTCTGGGGCGAACAGCCCCGACTTGGTGCCATGCCTTATCTCCGCGCGGCGCAACGCTTTCGCCGATCCGGGAATATCGCCCTGCTGCGCCAAGGCGGTGGCGAGCAACATCAACGACAGGGGGCCCCACGAATAACCGGTCCGCTCCAGCGTCGCTGCCGCAGGCTCCAAAAGCGCTGCTGCACTGGCGAATTCGCCCTTGAGGAGCAGCACGTCAGCCAGCAGCACCTCACCGATGGCGCGGCCGGGCTGCTGCGACTCGGTCATGTCGGTGAACCGCCGCGCCAGCGCATGGGCCGATTCGACGTCGCCGGCCATCACCAGCGCGGTGATCTGAGCCAACCCCACCGTGAACCGCAACAGTCCGGGATGCTCGGTGGCCGCGGCGCGTTCGGCCAGCCGGTCGACGTCGGACCAGCGGCCCATCCGTGCCGCGCACAACGCGGCCGCGCTGGCCGCCCACGGCGTTCCCATCCCCGAATTGGTCGGGTCGGCAAGCACTTCGGCGGCCAAGGCGACGGCGCGCTGCAGGTTTCCCGAATTCATCGCGAACGTCGCGGTCAACGCGTCCAACGCGCTGCGTGCCGTCGGATCGGTAATGCGGTTGCGGGTGGTCTGCAAAAAGGCGGTCGCGCGCTCGGGTTCGTCGAGCATCCAGAACTGGTTGGCGGCTCGCGGCACCGCCCACGCCATCAACTCGGTCTCCGACAACTCCGCGGGGTCCACCTCGGCCAGCACCGCCCCGGCTTCCCGGCCGCGGCCCTGCCACCCCAGCGCGTGCGCCAACGGAAGTCGCGCCGCCAAACCACCGGAGCGGTGCAGCGCCGCGCGCGCCAACCGCTCGGCCAGCACCAGATCGCCCAGCCGCAGCGCCTCCTCGGCGGCCGCCACGGCGTCGGGCACCGGCTCGGGGCTGTCGCTGTCGACCGCCAGCACCGACCGGCGCAGCCGATCACTGACGTGTTCGGGGCGGTGCTTGCTCAGCTGGTTGACCACGGCGGTGCGCAGCACCCGGGCGCCATCGGGCGTCAGCGCGGCGCGGGCGCGCTCGGCGTACACCGGGTGGGCGGCGAACAGCTCGTCGAGAGGGGCCGGACGGACCGCACCGGCGACTTCGGCGTCGGTCACGGCTTGCTCACCGGCCAGGGCGGTCAGGTCGGCGCGGGCCAGCGGTTCGGCGACGGCCAGGTAGTCGAGCACCGCGCGGGCCGGCGCCGGCAACCCGCTCAGGTAGTCGTCGACGACACCGGAGAGCGGAAGGGTGTTCTGGTGCTGCAGACCGCCCTCACCGACCAGATGCCGCAGGTACAGCGGGTTGCCCTGACTGCGCCGGAACACCTCGTCGGCCACCGCCAGATCCACCGACGCCCCCAACGCCTTCTCCACCAAGGCGACCGTCGGGCCGCGATCCAGCCCCACCACGTCGACCGAAGTCAGCAGATCGTCGGAGCGCAACGCGGCCACCGCGTCGGGCAACTCGACGGTGGATTCGACGATGACGATCAGGCGCGCCGCGCGGGTCAGCGCCAACTGGTAGACGAGCGTCGCCGACAGGGTGTCCAGCAGGTGCGCATCGTCGACCACCAGCAGCAGGTCGGCGCCATCGTGGGTCAGCGATTCGCGCGCCGCGCGCAGCAGCGCCGCGGGCCGACCGATCTCGGTGACGTCGACCAGGTGGCGAAACGCGCCGAACGGGACGAGTCGTTGCGACGGCGTGCCGGTCACCCAGCTGACCGTCTTGTCGGTGTAGGCGCGCAGGGTTTCGGCCAGGGTGGTTTTGCCGATTCCGGCAGGCCCGGCGAGCAGCACACCGGAGCGCTCCGGACCGTCCAACGCCGCCTTCGCCCGCTGGAGGACGGATTCTTCCGGAGTGATCACCCAGCGCACGGCCGGATCATATTGCGGCGTCGTCGACCGTGGGCGTTAACCCCAAACGTCGCCGGGCTCTGCGGTGTTGGTTTACCTTTCGGTGTATGCCTGAGCGAAGCGATGCGCCCGGCACGTGGACGGTGGCGGTGTACTGCGCCGCCGGACCGACGCACCCGGAATTGCTGGAGGTGGCCGCCGAGGTGGGTGAGGGAATCGCCCAGCGCGGCTGGACGCTGGTGTGGGGCGGCGGGCACGTGTCGGCGATGGGGGCGGTGGCCTCGGCGGCGCGAGCGCGCGGCGGCTGGACCGTCGGCGTCATTCCCAAACTGCTGCTGCACCGCGAACTGGCCGACCACCAGGCCGACGAGCTGATCGTCACCGACTCCATGTGGGAGCGCAAGCAGATCATGGAGGACCGCGCCGACGCGTTCCTCACGCTGCCCGGTGGCATCGGCACCTTGGACGAGCTGCTGAACTCGTGGACCGAGGGCTATCTCGGGGTGCATGAGAAGCCCATCGTCATGCTCGACCCCTGGGGGCATTACGACGGCCTGCGGGCGTGGGTTTACGGACTGGTCGATAGTGGCTACATCTCGCAGGCCGCGGTCGATCGACTGGTGGTGGTCGATAAGGTCGGCGAGGCGCTACAACACTGCGCACCCGCTTAGCCACCGACGGCGTGGGTCAGAACGAATCGAGGGGTCACGTGGCCGATCACGGCGGCACGCGCGTCAAGCTCACTCATTTGGCAGCCCAGGTACCAGGCCTGCTGGCCGATACGCCGACGATCGCGCGGGGACTGCTGACCGGGTTGTTGCCCCGGCCCAGCTCGAAGACGTCAATCGGCACGGTGTTCCAGGAACGCGCCGCCCGCTACGCCGACCGCACCTTCCTCAAGTTCGGTGACCAACAGATCAGCTACCGCGACGCCAACGCGACGGCCAACCGCTACGCCGCCGTGCTGGCGGCGCGCGGCGTCGGCCCCGGCGACGTCGTCGGCGTCATGCTGCGCAACTCCCCGCACGCGGTGTTGACGATGCTGGCCATCGTCAAGAGCGGCGCCATCGCCGGCATGCTGAACTACCACCAGCGCGGCGACGTCTTGGCCCACAGTCTGGGCTTACTGAACGCCAAGGTGCTGGTCGCCGAGTCCGACTTGGTCAGCGCGGTCAGCGAATCCGGCGGCACGGCCGATGAGGTGCTGACCATCGAAGACCTGGAGCGGTTCGCCGCCACCGCGCCGGCCACCAATCCGGCCGCCGCGTCGCAGGTGCGGGCCAAAGACACCGCGTTCTACATCTTCACCTCTGGCACGACGGGATATCCCAAGGCCAGCGTGATGACGCACTACCGATGGCTGAAGGCCCTCGGCGCCTTCGGCGGGCTCGGGTTGCGACTGAACAGCAACGACACGCTCTACTGCTGCCTGCCGCTGTACCACAACAACGCGCTGACGGTCGCGGTGTCATCGGTGGTGAACTCCGGGGCCTCGCTGGCGTTGGGCAAGTCCTTCTCCGCGTCGCGGTTCTGGGACGAGGTGATCGCCTACCAGGCCACGGCGTTCATCTACATCGGCGAGGTCTGCCGCTATCTGCTCAACCAGCCGCCCAAGCCGACCGACCGCGCGCACAAGGTCCGCGTGATCGCCGGCAACGGGCTGCGACCTGAGATCTGGAAAGAGTTCACCGAGCGGTTCAACATCCCGCGGGTGTGTGAGTTCTACGCCGCCAGCGAGGGCACCACCGCGTTCATCAACGTGTTCAATGTGCCTCGCAGCACCGGGATTTCGCCGATGCCGCTGGCGTATGTGGCCTACGACCCCGACACCGGCGAACCGCTGCGCGACGAAGCGGGTCGGGTGCAGCGCGTGCCCTCCGGCCAGCCGGGCCTGTTGCTCAGCCCGGTCAACCGGCTGCAGCCGTTCGACGGTTACACCGACAAGGAAGCCACCGAGAAGAAGCTGGTGCGCAACGCCTTCAAGGAAGGCGACACCTGGTTCAACACCGGTGACGTGATGAGCCCGCAAGGGCTGTTCCACGCGGCGTTCGTCGACCGGCTCGGTGACACCTTCCGCTGGAAAGGCGAGAACGTGGCCACCACGCAGGTGGAAGCGGCGGTGGCCTCCGACCGCAACGTCGAGGAGTGCACCGTCTACGGCGTCGAGGTGCCGAACACCGGCGGGCGGGCCGGCATGGCCGCGATCAAGCTGCGTGAGGGCGCGGAGTTCGACGGCCAGTCCCTGGCCAAGGCGGTGTACCGGGAGCTGCCGTCCTACGCGTTGCCGCTGTTTGTGCGGGTGGTCGAGACGCTGGAACACACGTCGACGTTCAAGAGCCGCAAGGTCGAGCTGCGCGAGCAGGCTTACGGGCCCGACGTGAAAGATCCGTTGTACGTGCTGGCCGGGCGCAAGGAGGGCTACGTGCCCTACTACGACGAGTATCCCGACGAGGTGTCGGCGGGGAAGCGACCGCAGGGCTAGCCTCTTTATCCGCCAGTGGAACCACACTGCGAGAAATCGAACTCAGATTCGCAGTGCCGTTCCACTCGCGGTGACGGGCGTCGTCGGCGAGCAGGCACTATGGAGGCGTGCAGTCAACGCTGTGCGGCCGCCCGGTAGCGGCGGATCGTGCGCTGATCATGGCGATCGTCAACCGCACCCCGGACTCGTTCTTCGACAAGGGTGCGACGTTCAGCGACGAGGCCGCCCGCGACGCCGCCCACCGGGCCATCGCGGACGGGGCCGACGTGATCGACGTCGGCGGTGTCAAGGCCGGTCCCGGTGACACCGTGGACGCCCAGACCGAGATCGCGCGGCTGGTGCCGTTCATCGAATGGCTGCGCGGCGAGTACCCCGACCAGCTGATCAGCGTCGACACCTGGCGCGCAGAAGTCGCTCGGGTGGCCTGCGCGGCCGGGGCGGACCTGATCAATGACACCTGGGGCGGCATCGACCCGGCGATCGCCGACGTGGCCGCCGAATGCGGCGCGGGCCTGGTGTGCGCCCACACCGGCGGGGCGCTGCCGCGCACTCGCCCCTTCCGGGTGAGCTACGGTACGACTACCCGCGGCGTGGTGGACGACGTGATCGAGCAGGTGACGGCCGCCGCCGAGCGGGCCGTCGCGGCCGGCGTAGGCCGTGACCGGGTGCTGATCGACCCGGCCCACGACTTCGGCAAGAACACCTTCCACGGGCTGCACCTGTTGCGCCATGTGGACGATCTGGTGAAGACCGGCTGGCCGGTGTTGATGGCGTTGAGCAATAAGGACTTCGTCGGGGAGACTCTGGGAGTGGAGCTGACCGAACGGCTGGAGGGGACTCTGGCGGCCACCGCATTGGCGGCCGCCGCGGGAGCTCGCATGTTCCGCGTGCACCAGGTCGTGCCGACCCGACGGGTTCTGGAGATGGTGGCCTCGATCCAGGGTATGCGCCCGCCGGCGCGCACGGTGAGGGGACTGGCATGACGGATCTCGTCGCCGGCGAACTCGCCGGCCGGACCGACCGCACCTGGAACAACCCACGGTGGACCATCGGCGAATTGATCGCCGCGAAGGCCGGGCGCACCATCTCGGTGGTGCTACCGGCCCTCAACGAAGAAGAGACCATCGAGTCGGTCATCGACAGCATCTCGCCGCTGGTGGACAACCTGGTCGACGAACTGATCGTGCTGGACTCCGGATCCACCGACGACACCGAGTTTCGCGCCATCGCCGCCGGCGCCCGCGTCGTCAGCCGCGAACAAGCCGTCCCCGAGCTGCCGGTCCGCCCGGGCAAGGGCGAAGCGCTGTGGCGCTCACTGGCAGCAACCAGCGGTGACATTGTGGTGTTCGTCGACTCCGACTTGATCGACCCGCATCCGATGTTCGTGCCGTGGCTGGTCGGCCCGCTGCTCACCGGCGAAGGCGTGCATCTGGTCAAAAGTTTCTATCGGCGGCCGCTCAACGTCAGTGACGTCGGTGGCCCCGCCGGGGACACCGGCGGCGGACGAGTCACCGAATTGGTGGCCCGCCCGCTGCTGGCGGCGCTTCGCCCCGAGTTGGGCTGTGTGCTGCAACCCCTTGGCGGTGAATACGCGGCCACCCGTGAGTTGTTGAGCTCGCTGCCCTTTGCGCCGGGTTACGGGGTGGAGATCGGCTTACTGGTGGACACCTTCGACCGGCTGGGACTGGACGCCATCGCGCAGGTCAATCTGGGTGTGCGGGCGCACCGCAACCGGCCGCTGGCCGAGCTGGGCGCCATGAGCCGCCAGGTCATCGCCACCTTATTGTCGCGGTGCGGAATCCCGGACTCCGGGGTCGGGCTAACCCAATTCCTGCCCGCCGGTGATAGCTACACCCCGCACACCACGCCGGTGTCGTTGGCGGACCGGCCGCCGATGAACGCGGTGCGCCCTCGCTGATCCGTGTCGGTGGCATAGGGCAATATCGATCCCGTGGCGTTGGTATTGCTCTACCTGGTGGTGCTGATCCTGGTCGCGATCGTGCTGTTCGGCGTGGCCAGCTTGCTGTTGGGCCGCGGCGAGCAATTGCCGCCGCTGCCAAGAGCGACCACCGCGACCGTGCTGCCCGCCTATGGGGTCACCGCCGCTGACGTCGACGCGGTCAAATTCACCCAGGTGCTGCGGGGCTACAAGACCAGCGAAGTCGACTGGGTGCTGGACCGACTCGGTCGGGAGATCGAGACGCTGCGGGGGCAGGTGGCCGCGATGCACGCTTCGTCGGCGCCCCCGGACGAGGAAGAAGCCGACGAGGCCGTTCCGGACGCCGAGGCCGTCGCGCAAGAGCGATCCGGCCCCACGTGAGCGAAGACGGCCTGGTTCGATGCGGCTGGGCACAGGTGCGGCCCGGACCCGA
The DNA here is from genome assembly GCF_001673155.1 of Mycobacterium sp. 1423905.2. Taxonomy (GTDB): domain Bacteria; phylum Actinomycetota; class Actinomycetes; order Mycobacteriales; family Mycobacteriaceae; genus Mycobacterium. Next base: position 53,043 of record NZ_LZLE01000178.1, read on the forward strand.
CGCCGAGCTGTACCGCGATTACCACGACCGGGAGTGGGGTCAACCCGTGCACGACGGGGTGGCGTTGTTTGAGCGGATGAGCCTGGAAGCCTTTCAGAGCGGATTGTCGTGGCTGATCATCCTGCGCAAGCGGGAGAACTTCCGCCGCGCCTTTGCCGGGTTCGACGTGGAGCAAATCTCTCGCTACACCGATGCCGACGTGCAACGGCTGCTCGGTGACGACGGCATCGTGCGCAACCGCGCCAAGATCGAAGCCACCATCGCCAACGCCCGCGCCGCTGCCGAACTGGGTTCGCCGGACGACCTGTCTGAGTTGTTGTGGTCGTTCGCCCCACCGCCGCGGCCACGTTTCGCAGACTTGTCCCAAATACCCTCGGTCAGTGCCGAATCCAAGGCGATGGCCAAGGAGCTGAAACGTCGCGGATTCCGCTTCGTCGGCCCGACCACGGCCTATGCCCTGATGCAGGCGACCGGCATGGTCGACGACCACATCGAGACCTGCTGGGTCCCGCCCGCGCGGCGATGAGCCGTCGCGGTCAGTCTCTCCGTGCGGCGCCGCGACGCCCTGGTGCGGCAGGAGAAAAGGGTCTTGTGCACCTAGTGGCCCGGATAGGGAACAATAGAGGGGTGATTTGGCAGTTCAATGTCGGGTATGGCTGGAAATCCACTGGCGGGGCATGCTCGGCGCCGGCCAGGTCCGTGACCGCGGGCCAGCTCGAATCTGGAGGGAGCACTCGATGGCGGCGATGAAGCCCCGGACCGGAGACGGTCCACTGGAAGCAACCAAGGAGGGGCGTGGCATCGTGATGCGAGTACCACTTGAAGGTGGCGGTCGCCTCGTGGTCGAGCTGACGCCCGACGAAGCCGCCGCTCTGGGCGACGAGCTGAAGGGCGTCACCAGCTAGGGCCCTTCAGCCCGGCGTTACGCGCACAGCTTGCGATAGATGTCGAGCGTCTGCTCGGCGATGTGCGTCCAAGAGAATTCCTCGATACAGCGCTGGCGTCCAGCCTGGCCGTAACGTTCTGCCTGCGCGGGATCAGCGATCAAGGCGTTGACGGCCTCGGCCAACCTGGCTTGATATCCAGTCGGGTCGTCGGCGTCGTAGTGCACCACGGTGCCCGTGACCCCGTCGGCGACAACCTCCGGAATGCCCCCGACATCGGAGGCCACCACCGCCGTCCCGCACGCCATCGCCTCCAAATTCACGATGCCCAACGGCTCATAAATCGACGGGCAGACGAATACCGTTGCCGCCGAGAGGATCTCTCGAAGCTCATCGGTCGGCAGCATTTCTCTCACCCAGAACACACCGGTCCGGAGGGCGGACAATTCGGCGACCGCGGATTCCACTTCGGCGGCGATCTCGGGCGTGTCAGGTGCGCCGGCGCAGAGCACCAACTGTGCGTCCGGGCTGAATTGGTGTGCTGCGGCCAGCAGGTGCGGGACGCCTTTCTGCCGGGTGATTCGACCGACGAACGCCACCATCGGCCGGTCCGGGTCGACGCCCAGCTCGGCCAACATCGAGCCGGTGCTGGCAGGGCCCGCCGGATGCCACGCGTCGGTGTCGATGCCGTTGCGGATCACGTGCACCGCGGCGGGATCGAGGTCGGGGTAAACCTGCAAGATGTCGTCGCGCATGCCGGCGCTGACGGCGATGACGGCGTCGGCGGCCAGCACCGCGGTGTGCTCAACCCACGTGGAGATGCGATACCCGCCGCCGAGTTGCTCGGCCTTCCAGGGTCGTCTCGGCTCGAGCGAGTGCGCGGTCAGCACGTGGGGGATGCCGTGCAGCAGGGAGGCGAGGTGACCGGCCATGCCGGTGTACCAGGTGTGGGAGTGCACCACGGTGGCCGACTTAGCGGCGTGGGCCATGAGGAGGTCGGAGGACAAGGTCGACAGTGCGGCGTTGGCGTTGCGCAGCCGCGGGTCGGGCTGGTAGGTGAACGCGCCCGGTCGGGGCGCACCCATGCAGTGCACGTCAACGGTGCATAGCCGGCGCAGTTGCGAGACGAGTTCGGTGACGTGTACCCCGGCTCCGCCGTAGACCTCTGGGGGGTACTCCCGAGTCATCATCGCCACCCGCATACCCGCACCGTAGTTCGGCGACGATGCGGCCCGCGTAGCGGGGCGAGGAGGAGCCGGACCGTGGATGGAGTCGGCGACGATGCGGCCCGCGTAGCGGGGCGAGGCGGGGGTACTCCCGCTGGTAGCCCCGAGGCGGTCAATAATGGGTGCCATCGGGTCGTCGAAAACAGCCAAAATCGTTGACAGACACCCCGTCAGAACGGCGACAACAGGGATTTCCCCTGGCAGCAGTTGACGGCGGCCGATAGGTTTGGAGCCATGAGGGAAGCGCCACACGTGCTGGGCATTGTGCTGGCCGGCGGCGAGGGTAAACGGCTCTATCCGCTGACCGCGGACCGGGCCAAACCCGCAGTTCCCTTCGGCGGCGCGTACCGCCTCATCGACTTCGTCCTGTCGAATCTGGTCAACGCGCGTTACCTGAGGATCTGCGTTCTCACGCAATACAAGTCGCATTCACTCGACCGCCATATTTCGCAGAACTGGCGGCTGTCCGGCCTGGCCGGCGAGTACATCACCCCCGTCCCGGCCCAGCAGCGCCTGGGCCCGCGCTGGTACACCGGCTCCGCCGACGCCATCTACCAGTCGCTGAACCTCATCTACGACGAAGACCCCGACTACATAGTCGTTTTCGGCGCCGACCACGTGTACCGGATGGACCCCGAACAGATGGTCCGGTTCCACATTGACAGCGGCGCCGGCGCCACCGTGGCCGGGATCCGGGTGCCGCGCAGCGAAGCCAGCGCGTTTGGGTGCATCGACGCCGACCCGTCCGGGCGCATCCGCGCGTTCGTCGAGAAGCCCAGAAACCCGCCGGGCACTCCGGATGATCCGGATTCGACGTTCGTGTCGATGGGCAACTACATCTTCACCACGAAGGTGCTAATCGACGCTATCCGCGCCGACGCCGACGACGACCATTCCGATCACGACATGGGCGGCGACATCATCCCGCGCTTGGTGGGCGACGGTATGGCCGCGGTCTACGACTTCAACGACAACGAAGTGCCGGGCGCCACCGACCGCGACCGCGCTTACTGGCGCGACGTGGGAACCTTGGACGCCTTCTATGACGCCCACATGGATCTGGTCTCGGTGCACCCGGTGTTCAACCTGTACAACAAACGCTGGCCGATCCGCGGCGAGTCGGAGAACCTGGCCCCGGCGAAATTCGTCAACGGCGGCTCCGCGCAGGAGTCGGTGGTAGGCGCCGGCAGCATCATCTCGGCGGCCTCGGTGCGCAATTCGGTGCTGTCGTCCAACGTCGTGGTCGACGACGGCGCCATCGTGGAAGGCAGCGTCATCATGCCCGGCGCCCGGGTCGGCCGCGGCGCGGTCGTCCGCCACGCGATCCTGGACAAGAACGTCGTCGTCGGACCCGCTCCG
>NZ_LZLE01000179.1 GCF_001673155.1 Mycobacterium sp. 1423905.2
GCACCGCCCCCAGAATCCGCCACGATCCCAGCACGAGATGAAGACTAACGTCGGCGGACGGCACCGTTCCATCAGGTCCGCTCAAGGTGGCCGGTACCAGGAAGGGCCCCAGCTTGGCATTGGTCCGCGACGCCGGCTGCACGTGATAGCGGTTGCCGTCCAGATCCGCGGCTATCCAGCCGGGCAGATCGCCGTGGTCGATGCGCGCTGCGTGCGGGTCCACCAGAGCGAGCCGCGCGCCGTCGATGGCGAAGAACTCCTCGACGAGTGGGTATGGCAGCGCGGCCGCGCCGGCCGCCCGGCACAGCACCGCGGCCGCAAGGACGTCGTCAGGGTCGGTGCGGACATCGAGTTCAAAGGCGCCGAGGTCACGCAGAGCGTCGCGGGCTGCCTGCCGGATACCGTCATCGGTCTCCGCGCGCAAGGCCGCCGGTGGTCCGCCTAGGCGCTGCAGTCGCTTGGTCGCGACAGCAGCGAAGTCGGTAATGTCCTGCGGCAGATCGGTGTTCACCGGTGTTCTCCCAAGACTTCGCGGGCTACCAACATGCGCTGCACTTCGATCGTGCCCGACGCCACGGTGGCGGCCTGCGCGTAACGCCAGTGGTCTTCGACGGCACCATGCAGTGACGCCGACGTCCCGCTGTCCAAGGCCCTCGGGCCCAGCACGTCGAACAGAAGCTCGGCGACCTGCTGGTCACAGGTCGTGGTGGCGATGCGCGCTGCGCTGGCCGCCGCCCCTGCCGAACGGTCGTCTTGCAACGAAACGGCGCGGTAGGCCATCAGTCTGGCGACCCGTAAGTCCACCAGCGCCCGAACCCAACGGGCGCGAAGAGATTCCGGCAGGTCGTCCCAGTCGTCACCGAGCTCGTCGCGCATGCGGTGCAGTAGCGATTCACAGCGGGCATAGCGTGCGATGCCGACACGCTCAAAGGCCAACGCCTCGCGCATCACTCGCCAGCCATCACCGAGTTCACCCAAGACGTCGCCGGGGTATGCCGGTACGTCGTCCAAGAACATTTCGTTGAGGTGGTGCGGTCCCAGCATGGAGGGGATCGGCCGTACCGTGAAGCCGGGTCGGTCCATGGGGATCAGGAACAGGCTCAACCGCTTCGACTTCGGCGCCTCCGGGTGCGTGCACGCCGCCAGCACGCACCACGAAGCCATTTGCGCATAGGAGGTCCAAACTTTCTGGCCGGTGATGCGCCAACCATCACCGTCGGGTATCGCGCGGGTCCGCAACGAGCCCAGGTCGGTGCCCGCCTCGGGCTCGGAGAAGCCTTGACACCACACAACTTCACCGCCGGCGATGGCCGCCAGGTGTTTGGCTTTCTGTTCGGCGGTGCCATAGCGCATCAACGCCGGGCCTACCCAGTTGATGCCCATGTACTGCGGGCCCCGTGGCTCATGGTGAGCCCACATCTCTTCGCGAAGCACGGTCTGCTGCCATACCGATCCGCCGCCCCCGCCGTGCTCTTTGGGCCAGGCCAACGCCAGCAGCCCCTCGGACGCCAGTAGCTTGCAGAACGATTCGGTGGTGGCGAGGTCTTGCGGATCGTCGGTACAAGCGCCCAGGAAGTCGGCGGGAATGTTCGCCGAGATCAATTGCCGCAGGTGACTTCTCAGTTCACCGGCGTCGTCTCCGAGGTCGTAATCCATCGTCATCCCTTCGGCAGCCCGAGCAGTCGCTCGCCGATGATGTTGCGCTGGACCTCCGACGTTCCGCCGTAGATCGTTGCGGCCAGTGCATCCTGACGTTCGAAAAGCAGATCCGGGTCGCTGGTTGAAGCAGGCCCTGCGGCGGCTGCGCTGAGTTCCCAAACCCGTTGCAGAGTCAGCGAACCGAGAAGCTTGAGGATGTCGGCTTCCGGGTTCGGACGCCCAGCGAGCTCGTTGCCCAAAGCGCGGTAACCGGTGGCTCGCAGCGCTTCAGCGTCGGCGATCAAGGAGCCCAGCTCGGCGTAGATGTCGTCGTCCTGCGTGCCCTGTATCGAGTCGAGTCCCCGTTTGATCTCGACCCAGTTCATGATCCAGATCATCTGCCGCTCGTGGTGCAACGACGCCAACGCGACATGCCAGCCGCCGTTGCACGGCCCCAGCAAATTTTCCACGGGCACTTCGACGTCGTCCAGAAACACTTCACAGAACGTCTCGTCGGATATCGAGGCCATTCGGATGGGTTCGATCTTCACACCGGGGGACTGCAAATCGAGGATCAGACAAGAGATCCCGCGGTGCTTCGGGACGTCGGGGTCAGTGCGTGCATACAAGGTGCACCAACGGGATTCGTGTGCCTGGGTGGTCCAGATCTTGTGCCCGTTGACCCGGAACACGTCACCGTCGCGTTGGGCGCGGGTGCGCAAACCGGCGAAATCTGAACCGGCTTCCGGCTCGGACATGCCCAGCGCCCACCACTCATCGCCGCGCAACAACGGCACCAGCAGGCGATCGATCTGCGCGGGTGTGCCGAATTGACGGATCCCCGGCGCCGCGACATTCGGTCCGGCGATGTTTGGCAACTTCGGCGCCGAGCGCAGCGCCGCTTGAATTCGGATCTCCATCGCGTCCCGCAAGCCCAGTGACCGGCCGCCGTGGTCACGTGTCCACGTCGGTTGCAGCCAGCCCCCCTCGAACGCAGCCCGCTGATAGTCGCGCCGCAATCCGATATCCCAGCGGTAGCGGCGGTATTCCCGGTAGTAGTCCTGAGGCAGGAACTCCACCAGCCACGTCGTGAATTCCTCGACCAACGCACTCATGTTGCGGCTCCGGCGAATCTGCGGCCCACCTCGTGGTACAGCGCCCGGCTATCACCCAGCAGGGCCGCGCATTGCCACGCGTGCCGCATGTACAGGTGCGCGTCATGTTCCCAGGTCTGCCCGAGCGCACCGTGCACCTGCACGCACGTGCGTGCGCAGCGCAGTGCGGCGTCACCGGCGGCCGCTTTGGCCAGCGCCGCGGCCGTCCAATCGGTGGCGTGGGCGGCGGCGTAGGTGAGGCTGCGGGCGCGTTCCACGCTGACG
>NZ_LZLE01000180.1 GCF_001673155.1 Mycobacterium sp. 1423905.2
GCGGAGTCGGTTTGGGCCATGTTGCTGCCCGCCGACTGCACCTTCTGGCCGTGGCTGTTGGCCTGCTCGTAGATCACCTGGAAGTTGCGACCCAACTGCGTGATGAACTCCTGACACGCCACCGAACCCGCACCACCCCAAAAGTCCCCCGCCGCTAACACATCACGCACAATCGCCTGATGCTCGGCCTCCAGGTTCGCCGCCTGCGCACGAATCAACGCGCCATGGGCATCGACATCACCGAACTGGTAATTGATCGTCATCGCTACGGTCCTTCCTAGCTGCTCAAGATCTGTTGCGAGGCCTGCTCTTGCTGCTCGTAGTTGTTGGCGTCGCGGACCAGTCCGTCGCGCACCCCGTGCAGCATGTTCACGATGTTGCGAAACGCCTGATTCATCTGCCCCATCGTGTCCAGCGACGTCGCCTGAGCCTGCCCACTCCACCCGGCACCCGCAATATTCTGCGAGGACGCCCACATCCGACGCGCCTCATCCTCAACGGTCTGCGCATGAGTCTCAAAACGACCCGCCATCGCCCGCATCGCATGCGG
>NZ_LZLE01000181.1 GCF_001673155.1 Mycobacterium sp. 1423905.2
CCGGGGGTATTGACCTCCTCGTCGAGTCGAGCAGGCCGACGTGCTGCGCAGCCCCATGGCAACGGTCCACAGCGAACTGCCAGAAAACCCGGATCGCTGGTGATGAATAACAGCGGCGGGACGCGGGTACGCCCCCGAGTGAACGATCGTTCGCTGTGGACCGTTGCCATGGGGCTGCGCAGCACGTCGGCCTGCTCGACTCGACGAGGAGGTCAATACCCCCGGAACGAACTCGGCGTTCCGTCGGTTCACACCAACTAATGAGGTTCCTGCTGATAACGCTCATCACGCACCTTCCCGATCCGGTGACCGGCGAGCGCAAAAGCGCGGCCGATCGACTGCGTGACGTCATCGAGAAAGCAGTTCTGGCCGAAGAACTGGGCTTCGACGGCTTTGCCGTCGGCGAGCGGCACGAAGATCCATTCATCTCGTCGTCGCCGCCGGTGGTGCTGAGCCACATTGCGGCCCGGACGTCAAGGATCGGCTTGTTCACCGGCGTGACGACGTTGAGTCTGCTGGACCCGGTGCGCGCGTTCGAGGATTATTCGACGCTGGACAATTTGTCCGACGGGCGCCTGGAATTGATCATCGGCAAGGGCAACGGCGCGGCGCAGGCCGAGCTGTTTCACGTGACCACCGCTGATCAGTGGAACCGCAACCGTGAAGGCTATGAGTTGTTCCGCCTGCTCTGGGAAAACGAGCACGTCACCTGGTCCGGCCAGTTTCGCCCCCCGCTCGTGGACGCAAAGACAGTGCCGCGGCCGCTGCAGGACCGAATTCGTATCTGGCACGGCAGTGCGACGAGTAAGGACTCCGTCGACCTCGCCGCGCGTCACGGAGACCCGATCTTCTCGGCGAACGTCAGCCACCCCATCGAGCCCTATGCCGAACTGGTGCGTCACTATCGCCAACGGTGGGAGTTCTACGGCCACCGGCCGGAAGACGCCTTGGTCGGGGCGGGTACGGCAGGCTTCTACGTCGCTCGGACAACTCAAGAGGCGGTGGCCACCTACCGGCCGATCATCGAAGCCCGGTTGTCGGCGCAGCGTCGCGCCGGGCTGCCCTCGGTGTTCGATTCCGTGGAAGACTTCGTCGCGCGCAGTTCGGCGGTGATCGGCAGTCCCGAACAGGTCGTCGACAAGGTCAGTCGCTATCACGAACGGCTGGGTCATGAAGTGATCCACCTCAGCGCCGATGCAGACGGAGTGACCCGCGCTCAGCAGCGTCGTAGCCTGGAACTGTTCCAGTCCGAGGTTGCGCCGGTCTTGCGTTCGCGCATCCCGAGCCGCCCGCTCATATCGCAGTCGAGAGTGAATGATGTTGCCAGACAAGCAGGTTAGCGAGGTTTGAACAATGACCAGCAACGTAGTGACAACCGCGGAAACCTTCGAGGCCGACTGGCACAGTTGGCACGCTGAACGCGAGCGTTATTTCGGTGATCCGCTGGGCTGGGTCAGCATCACCGGTTTGTACTGGCTCACTGATCAATTCGACGAAATCGCCGACCTGCCTGGGCGATGGCGGGCCGACGCCGACGCGGTCTACGTCCACGGCATCGAGGGCACCGACCGGCTGGAACCGGCCGAAGGGGCGCCAGGTCTGCTTGTCGACATCGGGGACCGGCGTGTCGAAGTCATCCGTCGCACCGGTTCGGCCGCGTTGCGGGTGCATGACCCGCGATCGCCGTACTTGCAGACATACCAAGGCATTCCGACATACCCACCGAGCCGGCGATGGGTCGTCGCCGGCACCTTCGTCCCGTACCAGCGACCCACGACGCTCACCACCGGTGCTGTAGTGGAAGGGCTTCGGCACCACCTCAATGCAGTCGGTGTGATCCACTTCGAACTGGACGGCACCGCACTGCAGCTCGTCGCGCTGCGGGGAAAGATCGCGGGGTTGCAGATCCTGTTCACCGACGCCACCAGCGGTGTCACCACTTATCCTGCCGCCAGGTCGCTTTCGGTCGACGAACCGGACACCGACGGGTCGGTGGTCCTCGACTTCAACCGGGCGTCGAACCTGCCGTGTTCGTTCACCGACTTCGCCACCTGCCCCGTAGCCCCAGCGGAAAATCGGCTGCCGATAGCCGTTGAGGCAGGAGAGAAGAACCCGCGATAGCGGCTACTTCCACGCAAACACCGGTTGCTCCAGTTGGTCGACGGCGTCATGCCGACCCTCCAGGCACAGCCACCGAAGTTGCAGCAGCACCGCACCCGTGGGCGCGTGAATCAGGTCGTTTCCCAGAGGAATCTGGACGACCGGCCGCGGGCTTTCCGGGATGGTGATGAACCGCGGTGAATCCGCGCGCTGTAGCTGATGTAGCCCGACCCGATACACCGCCAGTACCTCGTCCGGCGCGGGCCGCGGGGCCAGCCGCCCGCCACCCCAAATCACTACCGGGGTGATGACATAGCCCGACCGGGTCGGGTAGTCGTCCAACAGGCCCAGAACGTTCGCGTCGGTTAACCGGATGGCGAGTTCCTCGTCCAGCTCGCGCAGAGCAGCGTCCACCACGGTTTCCCCCGGATCCAGCCGGCCACCGGGCAGTGCCCACTGAGCGGGATGCGCGTTGAGCCGAGTTGTCCTGCGGCACAGCAGAAATGACGCGCCGCCCGAGACATTGATCATGTGGCCGTCCAGGCCCGCCTCCGGCAACGGCCGGCCACCAATCCACTCGTCCACCGGCGCGGGGTCGACTCGGTCCTCGCCGACTTCGGAGTCGACGATCACCACGGCCACTGCCGCCCGCCGTTTGGTCGGGTCGGTCACCGTGCGGCGATCGTGCCCGGCCAAACTAGCGCGGATTCGTTCGCGCAGCGCGTCGTCGTACGGGATCGTCACCATTCGACCATAGGCCCAGGGTGAGAGACATTTACCAATCCACCCCGCGCTACGTAGGGTCCGAGCCGTGTCGGTTCGTGAACTCATCGTGCTGGGCGCCGCCAGCCAGGTGCCCACCCGACACCGCAACCACAACGGATACCTGCTGAGTTGGGACGGCGAGGGATTCCTCTTCGACTCTGGGGGGAAGCGCTAGCACGGCTTGTTTCGGCACCCGCCGTAGGAACAAACCGTTGCCGGCCGGGCGTTGATGCAACCGATTCGACAAGTGCTTCCAGGAGGCGCCATGCAGCCCATGTCCGGTCGAAAAGCCCTCGTCACAGGCGCGACATCCGGAATCGGCAAGGCGATCGCCAAACGACTGGCGGCCGAAGGCGCCGACGTCATCGTGCATGGACGTGACACCGCACGTGGTAAAGGGGTGGTCGACGAGATCACCGCCGAGGGCGGCACCGCCGGCTTCATCACCGCAGACCTCGGCGACACCGCTGACGTAGAACGACTGGCCCGCCAGGCCGGAGACGTCGACATCCTGATCAACAACGCTGGCGTGTATCAGTTCCATGACACGGCGCAGATGACCGACGAACTCTTCGGCCTGCACATGGATCTCAACACCCGTGCGCCGTACGTTCTGGTGCGCACGCTCGCACCCGGCATGGTCGAGCGTGGACGCGGTGCCATCGTCAACATCAGCACGCTGGCCGCCTCCGTGCCCAGTGCGGGCACGGGAATGTATGCGGCATCGAAAGCCGCCTTGGAGCAGCTCACCCGGGTTTGGGCCGCTGAGTACGCCGCCGATGGCGTCCGGGTCAACGCCGTCGCCCCAGGGCCGACCCGCACCGCCGGCACTGCTGAGATGGACGCCGCCACCCTGGCCGCCATCGCGGACACCACCGCCATGCGCCGTATCGCCGAGCCAGAAGAAATCGCCGAGGCCGTAATGTTTTTGGCGTCGGACAAAGCCAGCTACATCACCGGCGTCGTCTTGGAAGTCGCCGGCGGCCGGCGCGCCATCGCGGATTGAGCCACGGAATCTGCATCCGCGTTGCGTGGTTGAATGGCGAATGCGTATAGGCGTTGTCTTCCCGCAGACCGAGCTTGGTGCCGACCCTGCCGTCGTACGCGCGTACGGGCAAGGCGTCGAGCAACTGGGGTTCAGCCACATCCTTGCGTACGACCATGTGGTTGGCGCCGATCCGGCCGTGCACGAGGGCTGGCAGGGCCCGTACGACATCCAATCCACATTCCACGAGCCGTTCGTCATGTTCGGCTACCTCGCCGCTCTGACCTCGTTGGAATTGGTCACCGGCGTCATCATCCTGCCGCAGCGGCAGACCGTGTTGGTGGCCAAGCAGGCCGCCGAGGTCGACTTGCTCACCGCCGGGCGGTTCCGGCTCGGCATCGGATTGGGTTGGAACGCCGTCGAATTCGAAGCGCTGGGTGAGAAGTTCACCAATCGTGGTAAGCGTTCCGAGGAACAAGTCGCGTTGCTGCGCAAGCTGTGGACCGAGCCCTCGCTCACGTTCAACGGTGACTACCACACCGTTACCGGAGCCGGCCTGGCGCCGATGCCCAACCAGCAGCCGATCCCAATCTGGTTCGGCGCAGCCTCCGACCGGGCCTACCAACGTGCCGGACGCCTTGGCGACGGCTGGTTCCCAATGGTCAGCCCTGGGCCGGCCCTCGACTACGCGCGTGAGCAAGTCGATCGCGCCGCAACCGCGGCGGGCCGGGACCCCGCCGACCTCGGGATGGAAGGCCGGGTCAGCTGGAACGGTGACCAGGGCCAGGTCGCGGCCGAGATCGCCGCGTGGAAGGCGGCCGGGGCCACCCACCTGTCAATCAACACTATGAGGTTCGGTCTGGTCTCCGTCGATGACCACCTCGAAGTGCTGCAACGAGTGGCCTCTGATCTGCAGTGACACCTAATGTGTCTGTCGCGCAAGGCGATCGGGAGCCTTGGCCCGCAGCCGTCGTGGGGGGGAATAGGCCCGGCGACCCGCTGTGTTGAGCCCCACATGAAAAGTTTCAACGAGGCCGAGCGCCAGCAATTCCTGTCCGATCTGCATGTCGGGGTGTTGTCGGTCGATGCCGGCGACGGACGCCCGCCGGCCAGTGTCCCGATCTGGTACGACTACACCGCAGACGGGCATATCCTGATCAACACCGGCGCGTCGTCGCGTAAAGCAAAACTCATCGAGCGAGCCGGCGCGGTGACCTTGACGGTCCAACGCGAAGAGCCGCCATACCAGTATGTGGTCGTGGAAGGCACTGTGGTGGGCACGGCCAGCCCCGCTCCGCTGGAAGTGCGAGAGGCTATTGCGATCCGCTATCTCGGCGAGGAAGGCGGCCGCGCGTTCGTCCGCAACCTCGGTGACCGGGACAGCGTGCTGTTCACCATCCGACCGGACCGCTGGCTGACCGCCGACTTTTCCGGAGAGGTCTGAATCACGTGGCCTCCGCCACTTGGCAGTTAACCGGCCCGCATCCGGGTATGCGTAGGGTCCTGCCCGACAACCGAAGGACCCGACGTGAGCAGCAACACGAGCCAACGTCAGCTCGGGGCTCTCGACAGTCCCATCGAAGACGAACTGGAACGAGCGTTCTGCAGGATGCTCGCCGAAGGCACCCAACGCTTGCATCGCACGTGGCGTGGGGTCATGGTGACCGGCTTCTTCGGAGGCACCGAAGTCGCGATGGGGGTCTTGGCCTACCTCTCGGTCCTACACGCGACGCACGACCCGTTACTGGCCGGACTTGCCTTCTCGATCGGATTTCTGGCCCTGTTGCTGGGGCGAAGCGAATTGTTCACCGAGGGCTTCCTGATTCCGATCACCACCGTCGCGGCTAAAAGGGCCAGTGTCGCGCAGCTGGTGAAACTGTGGGGCGGAACCCTGGTCGCCAATCTTGCCGGTGGCTGGTTGTTGATGTGGCTGATCATGCGGGCGTTCCCGCAGCTGCACCAGCAGACCTACGAGGCGGCCGCGCACTTCGCTACCGCGCCGCTGAGCGTGCAGAGCTTCTCCCTGGCCGTGCTCGGGGGCATGGCGATCACCTTGATGACTCGCATGCAGCATGGCACCGACGCGGTGGTGGGAAAGATGGCAGCGGCTGTGGCGGTGGCGTTCTTGCTCGCCGGTCTGCAACTGTTCCATTCCATACTGGACTCGCTGTTGATCTTCGGCGCCTTGGTTGCCGGGGAGGCCCCGTTCGGTTATCTCGATTGGTTGTACTGGTTCGCCTACACCGCGGTCGGCAATGTCGTCGGTGGCCTGATGCTGGTGACGTTGCCGCGCCTGCTGCGCAGTAAAGACCGCCTCAACCAGGAGCGCGACGAGGTAGACAAGTCGTCGACGGATTAGCCGAAAGCCCGTCTGCGGGGACGGGTCGTGTGAGAAAGCGGCGCTCGGGTATAAGAGCGGTGTGTTCCAGCGTCGGCGCCACTGCAGCGCCCCACTCAACGACTCTGCCGCTCTCGCGTACCGGCTGCGGTCCCGATGATGGCCGCTGCCAAGTCAATTCCCGATGACCTGCGCAAGCTGGCGGCTGCACATGGGGTGGCCACCTCCTACCGAAACGAACGGCGGGAACCGGTAGAGGTCGACGCGGATGTCGTCATCCGAGTTCTCAGTCTGCTCGACGTCGAAGCCGGCAGCGAGGCTGACCGCCGCCGCGAGTTGGCCAAATTGGCCGAGAGCGACAGCGCCGGCATGGTCGCCCCAACCGTCGCGGTGCGCCTGGATGGCCGGCCGCAGCGCCTAGCAGGAGCAACCCTGCTGGTCAGCGAGGACGGTGTACAGACCGAGGTGCACGATGAACTGCCGGCCGACTTGGCGCCGGGCTGGTACCGGGTGCACACGCGGGAAGGCCAAGAAGTCACGCTGGTAGCGGCTCCGCCGCAGGTGCCCCCGACTCCCGCGACATGGGGGTGGATGTTGCAGCTTTACGCGCTGCGTTCCGCGCGCTCCTGGGGGATAGGTGATCTGGGCGATCTGCAGGAGTTCGTCAAGTGGACCGCCGCACAGCACGGTGCCGGCGCGGTGTTGCTCAACCCGCTGCACGCACCGGGCCCGACCCATCCGGTGCAGCCCTCCCCCTACACGCCGTCCAGTCGACGTTTCGCGAACCCGCTAGCGCTGCGCATCGAAGACCTTGACGCGTATCGCCGAGCCGATCCGGACACCCGCGCGGAAGTGGACGCGTTGCGGGTTTCCGCCACCACCGACCGGATCGATCATGACCTCGTGTGGGCAGCCAAGCGAGCCGCGCTGGAAGTGTTGTGGCGGACCGAGGGCCGGCCGTCCCCGTTGGACGACTCGTCCGCTTCCAAGGGCTTGGCCGCCTGGGCCACTTACTGCGCGCTGGCCGAACGCCATGGCGGTCGCTGGACCCGCTGGCCCGAGACCCTGCGCGACGTCGGCAACCCAGCGGTGACGGCGGCACGTCGGGAATTGGCCCCTCGAGTCGCTTTTCACGCCTGGGTGCAGCAACGGTGCGCCGAGCAGCTGACCGCCGTGCGCACGGCCGCGCGAGAGGCGGGCATGGCGTTGGGGGTCTTGCACGATCTGGCCGTGGGCGTCGATCCCGAAGGCGCCGACGCCTGGGCGCTCGCCGATGTGCTGGCCACCGGTGTCAGTGTCGGTGCCCCACCAGACAATTTCACTCCCCGCGGGCAGGACTGGGGATTGCCGCCGTGGCGACCCGACCGGCTGGCCGCCACCGGGTACGCGGCGTTGCGCGACATGGTGCGAGCCGTGCTTGCCCACGCCGACGGCTTGCGCATCGACCACGTCGCTGGCCTATGGCGGCTGTGGTGGATTCCACCGGGCGACGGACCGGATCGCGGCACCTATGTCCATTACGACGCTGAGGTCATGCTTGCGGTGTTGGCGCTGGAAGCTCACCGCGCCGAAGCGACGGTGGTGGGCGAAGACCTGGGCACGGTCGAGCCGGAAGTCACCGAAGCGTTGGCCGGCAACGGGATGCTGGGCTGTGCGGTGTCCTGGTTCACCCGCGACGAATCGGCTCCCGGCGAGCCGCTGCTGTCCTCGGACAAATGGCCGGCGCGGGCGGCGGCGAGCTTGTCGACACACGACCTCCCCACGGCGGCCGGCTTCTTACGCGGAGAACATGTGCGGGCCCGTGCGGACCTCGGTCTGCTCAAGGACGTTCCGGCCGAAGAAGAGGCGGCCGAAAAGGAGCGGGCAGAGTGGCTCGCGTTGCTGCGGTCCGAGCGGTTGCTGCCCGCGCAGGACTCCGGATCCGAGCCCGACGAAGCGTCGATAATTCTTGCGATGCATAGGTTTCTGGCGTCGACTCCGAGCCGGTTGAAGTTGATTGCGCCTTACGATGTGATTGCCGAGACTCGGCAGCCGAACTTGCCCGGAACGGTCGACGAATACCCGAACTGGCGGCTACCGCTGCCGGAAACGCTGGAGGAGTTGCAGGCCGACCCGCGAGTATCGGAGATCGCCAAGGTTTTTCGGTCGGTCGGTGACGAGGAACGTTGACCGCTGAACGCGGCGGCGCCGCGATCAGTTCGACGCGGCGGCGCCGCAATCAGTTCCACGTGGGATCGCTGCGTGCGGTGGTGTAATCCAGGCAGACAGTGGTTCCACTGGGGTGGGCGTTGATCGTGCAATGGTCGGCCAGTGCCTGCATCAGCCGGATGCCGCGCGACGCCCGCGGGTCGTTGGGTCGTTGCGGCGCCGGCCGGTGCCACCTTCCGCGATCACTGACACAGACGCTGATCGATTGTGCGGCGGAATCAAAGCTCGCCTGCAGCCTCATGGTGCCGCGCCGATGGTGGCTTCGGTAGGCATGCTCGACGCAATTGGCAAGAGCCTCATTGACACTCAACACGATGTCGTCGCGAACGCCGGCCGACCCATGCACCGCCTGCTGTAGCCACCGATCCAAGCGACGGCGCAATTCGGCGGCGGTAATTGCGTCGGCGGCACCTACGCACGTCAGCCGGGCGGGATCGGCGACGAAAGACGGTGAATCATCCATGTTCCATGGCATACCCACGAAGAGGCGTGAAGATAAACCCGAAGCCGTCAAGAATCAGCCACAAGAAGATCGCGTGAATCACGACTCGCCGCAGGGCGGAAACGCTTGCGTAACAAATCGATCGATCTGTGACGGCAGTGGTTACCCGTGTGGATTATTGCCCGACAACGAAATCCATCGGAGGACCGTCGCCATGGCCCATCCCACGATGGGCGACGGCGGTCGCCATGGCCCTGCCATTCTGGATGGTGCCGACGATGTCAATTTCGTCGTTGACCGTGAAATGCGATGCGTCTCGGACCGGTTGACGCCCGCCAGTAGTGATCAGGGTGGTGTCCGGCGTAACGAAATATGTTTGGATGTAGCCGTTGGCGCTGCGTGCAGTGACCGAGTCCGGCGACACTGCGATCACCGTGCCTTCCTGGGTGACCGGTTGGGAACCCTGCGGAGGCTCTTGCGATATCGCAGCCGAGACGTCCTTTGTCCCTTCTAGATCAACGGCGTTGGCCGCCAATCCGATTAAGCTGGCGGCACACACAACTGAGGCGGACACCACTTCGAATGCCATGCCGGAACGCGACATTTTGCGCCTCGCACGGATTTCGTTAGGTGCTTCTTTTTTGGGCTTAAGTTTTTCAGTCATGCGGTGCCTAGCACTCATGGTGGGTCCTTCTTCCTGCGGCCGGACGCCGACGAATTCTGGCGCCTACCGATTCAGGTCGTTGCATTCGGTGTTACCCGAAGGGCTGCGGCGATAAACAGCTTCCGCCCGTGAGGGGTTCAACGCCTGCCATTTACTGAGCGACGGTGCTGGTGATTGCGGGGGTGCCGAGCCGAGCGGCGAGCCAGGGCAGCGTGACCGCGAAGGCATGGGCGGCCGAGGGCCAGTCGTGTTTTCCGGGCAATCCAGTGACCTGGCAGGCTATGCCGTGGGCCGTACCGAGGCGGCACAGTGTGTCGGCCGCGGCTTGCCCGACGGCTGCTCCGGGTACCGCGAAGACGCCGGCAAGGTCGGTATACGGGCCGTGGCGGACGATGGCTGTACTGGGGTCAAACCATGACCAGGCTGAAGGGTTACCGCCGAACAGTCGGTCAATCGTCTGGGCCCGGGTGCCGGCGTTGGGACCGATGTCGCCGCCGATGTCCACGAAGGCGCTGAACGTGCCCGGATGCATGACCGCAAGGTCGACCGCGCAGGTGCCGCCGGAGGAGAATCCGACGACGCCCCACCTGGGCTGATCGCCGAGTCCGAACTGGCGGTTGACCGCCGGAACGACATCAGCGGTCAAGTGGTCAGCGGCGTTCCCGCGCGGTCCGTTCACACACTCGGTGTCCACCGTGAAGCCACCCGTAGCGTCGGCGAACACGGCCACCGGGGCCATGCCGGCATGCGCCGCTGCGAAGGCGTCAAGGGCGGTGACAGCGTCCCCGGCGCGCGCCCAGTCGGTGGGGGTGTTGAATTCACCGCCGATCATCAACACCGCGGGCAAGTGCGGCGGCGGTGTGCTGGTGAACCATGCCGGCGGCAGATACACCCATTCTTGACGGTGCCGGAAGCCGGACGCGCGATCGCCCGTGTCCACCGGGACCACCATTCCGTGTTGCGGGGCAACCCCTTTGCTCTGGACGGACCGCACCGCGCGCAGGTCACTTTGATCGGTCAGCGGCCCGTTGGTCAGCTGACCCCACGCGGTGTGGACGGTCGGGAAGTATCCCAGCCACGAGTTGATGGTCAGTCCGGTGCTGAGTAGGCAAAAGGATGCCGCGAAGACGAAGATGTTGCGCCGCCACCAACCAGCGCTGCGCCATCCGCTGAGCGCTACCGCGGTCGCCACCCCGACCAGTGCCACCCACAGCCACATTCGCCGCGGCGCCGGCTCACTGGCGATCCCGAGCGTCCCGAAGTACCAGTAGGCCGCTCCTGTGACGGCCGCCCCAACCACCAGGGCGATTGGTACCCACCGGCTCAGCCAGCGTCGCCGGCGCCAAGCGATTGCATACAGCAGCGCCGCGGCGGCGAGCAGCTGCACGACGACGGGAATCCATCCGCGCATCAGCGACGCCTGCCATACGTGATTGGTCACGGAAACAGGCAAACTGACAGGCGGCGATACACGGCAACTCCTTAAGCGAGGCTGGTCTGGGATACCCGCAAGTCAGGAGCGAGAAGCATTGATGTGGGGCGCCGGTTCGGCGGGTCCGCCCTAGCGGCGCCTCACCTGCGCCGCCGCAGTACTGGCGTGACCAATTCCCCTGTTTCCAGGTAAGAATCAAGGTTGCGAATAGCGAGCATCGCCATCGCTTTGCGGGTCCGGGCCGTCGCACTGCCGATGTGTGGAAACAAGACGACGTTGTCTAGGTCGAGCAGCTCCTCCGGCACATTCGGCTCGTCGGAGAAGACATCGAGCCCTGCGCCGGCCAGGCCGCCGCCCGCCACCAACTCCACCAGCGCGTCCTGGTCGACGACGCTGCCGCGCGCGATGTTGATCACATATCCCTGCGGTCCCAGCGCCTCGAGTACTGTGCGGTCGACCAGATGGTGGGTCGTATGGTCGCCGGTGGTGGCGACGACCAGAATGTCTACCGACTCGGCCAGTTCGGTCGGGGATTGGGCATAGCGGAATGGTGATCCATCGATTCGATGTCGATTGTGATACGTGATGGCGCAGTCGAATCCGAGTAGCCGGGTCGCGATCGCCGAACCGATCCGACCCAATCCCAGTATTCCGACTTGCAGTCCGCTGACGTCCCTCGCGTACGGGAATGGACCGTCGCGTCCCCAGCGGCGCGCGCGCACGTAGCGGTCGGCGGCGCCGAAGCGGCGCAAGGTCATCAGGATCAGACCCAACGCCGTATCGGCGACGGTGTCGGACAAAACGTCCGGTGTGTTGCTCACCCCGATACCGCGGCGCTTGGCCGTCTCCAGATCGATCGCATCAACACCGGCGCCGTTGTTGACGATCACTTCCAGATTGGGCAGCGCGGCAATCGTCTCGGCATCGACGCCGGCGCCCGAAGTCACCACCACGCGCACCGTCGCGGCGTGCGAACCCAAGAACTCAGTGCGCGCCGGGCCTTCGGGCAGCGTCGGCAACTCGTAGCGCGCGACCATTTCCTGGTCGAAGGTCCGCTCGAACGGGCCGACCCGCAACACCTCGTCGGTCTTCCGCGCCGTCACGTTGCCATTCTGCCCCGGCGTCGGCGCTGTCGTTGATCGTCAGCCTCCCTGACCGGGGTGGCACTCGGCTGATCTGGGAGAACGAGACCTACGTCACTGCAAACCGGCGCTTCGCGATGCGAACAGTATTGTTTTCCAAGCGGCCCACCGGAGGGCCATGCCGAGCACCGGCCGTAGTTGCTGAAGACGAAGGAAGCTAAGTGAAGCGCACCACACCGCCGATCGGCTGTGCCCCCCACCCCAGCAAGATCAGTGCGATCGCCAAGTGGGTCACCGCGTTGGTCGTGATCATGGCGTCGATGACCGCGGCCCCGGGCGTGAGCCACGCGGCAGACGGCGACAACTGCCCCGACGTCGACGTGGTGTTCGCCCGCGGCACGTTCGAACCACCCGGCCCGGGAGCGACCGGACAAGCCTTCATCGATGCGCTCACCGCCCGGTTGCCCAACAAGTCCGTCGACGTGTACGGGGTGGACTATCCGGCCTCGCTTGACTTCTCGCGGGCCAGCGACGGGGTGGTCGACGCTGGAAACAAGGTTCTCGACATCACCAACACCTGCCCGAACACCAAGGTGGTTTTGGGTGGCTACTCCCAGGGCGCGGCAATCGCCGCTTACATCACTTCTGACAGCGTCCCAGCCGGCTACGCGCTGCCGGACGGGATCAGCGGGCCGCTGCCTCCCAGCGTCGCCAACCATGTGGCGGCTGTCACCTTGTTCGGTAAACCGTCCAACGGTTTTCTCGACATCGTCGACCGCAATGCTCCGCCGATCGTCATCGGACATCTCTACACCAGCAAGACGATCGACCTGTGCGCACCGAACGATCCGGTCTGCGCATCCTCCGGGTTCAACCGCGCAGCCCACAGCTCCTACCGAACCAACGGAATGACCGACCAAGCTGCTGACTTTGCCGCGAATTCGATCAAGGGCACGCACTGACCCCACGTGGTCAGCACCCGTTCAAAGATCGAGGACGGTGTCCTCGGTCGGCCGTGAAACGCAGATGAGCTACGGACGAACTGGACCGCCGGCCCGGGTCCAACCGGGCCGGTCGGCGCGTGCGGCGTCCGTCGTACGGTAGCGATACCAGGAGTCAGCCGCATGCCCGCGCCGAATCTCTCGGTATGGCCTCGTGCGGGGGCGATGCCTTCTCTAGCCAGAGCTCCGCTGACGGCATCCATGAACGTTGCGGGTCCGCACAGGAAAGCTTCCGCGTCGACCGGCAACCTCAGTTCGCTCAGCCGATCTGCAGTGACCCGGCCCTGCTCGTCATAGTCAGTCCCGCGCCGCCCGACCAAAGGTGTTGTCGTCGACAATCGATGGAATCCGGCTGGGCCACCGCGAAATTGGACGTAGGGCCAGCCGGTCTCACTCGCCGTCGCCAGGTAACAGCTCTCCCGCTCTGCCAGGAAGTCTTTCTCGTCCTCGGTCAGCGGATCGGGGCCCGGAAGCGTCTTCCCCGCAACGCGTTTGCGGTCGGAGAATGCCTGACGCCGTAGCTTCCTTGCGCGGCTCGCACTCTGTCGGTGAACGCGATAGTTCCGTAGTGCTTACTCAATTCTGTACCCCGTCGTTGTCAGCGCTTACTGCATCGGGATGTCAAATTCAGGGCCACGTTCTTGCTCTGGCCGGGGTCCGAAGATGCGCCGTTGGGGTTCCTCGATCCGGACGTCGTTGATGCTGGCTTCGCGCCGGCGCATCAACCCGTGGTCGTCAAACTCCCACAGCTCATTGCCGTAGCTGCGCCACCACTGGCCGGTGCTGTCGTGGCATTCGTATTGGAAGCGCACCGCGATGCGGTTGCCGTGAAAGTCCCACAGGCTCTTGCGCAAAGCGTAATTCAGCTCGCGCTGCCATTTGGCTGTGAGAAATTCGACGATCGCATCGCGTCCGGTGACGAACACATCGCGATTGCGCCAGACGCTGTCTGTGGTGTAAGCACGGCTAACTGAGTGCGCATCACAAGTGTTCCAGGCGTCCTCGGCTGCTTGTACTTTCTGTAAGGCCGTTTGCCGGTCATACGGTGGAAACGGCGGGCGGGGCTGATTCATGGTGCGGTTCTCCCTCAGATCTGAGATCTACGAAGCGACGTGCGTGAGCAGGAAAAAGGCCAATACCGGTTGGCCTTCTTCGGCCGACGCGATCAATAGTCGCTCATCGGTGTGGTGCCAATCGATAGGTCTCGTGGTGGTGATGATGGTGTCCCTCACCGGGCGAGTATGCGGCTTGGGCGCAGAAACAGCATCTCGTTAAAAGGGGCCTAGTGGCGGTGTGTCGCTAGAGGCGGCCCAAGAAGTCTCGGATGTAGCCGCTGATCTCTTCGCCGTGGGTTTCCAGCGCGAAGTGCCCGGCGTCCAGGAGGTGGAACTCCCCCTTGGGCAAGTCACGCCGGTACGCTTCAGCCCCTGCGGCACCGAAGATTTCGTCGTTGCGTCCCCAGGTGACCAACAGCGGTGGCTGGTGGGTTCGAAAGTACTCCTGAAACTTCGGATACCCGTCGAGGTTGAATTGGTAGTCCCAGAACAGTTGCAGCTGAATGGCGTCATTGCCGTTCCGGTCGAGCCCCGCTTGATCGAGCAGCCAGGTCTCCGGGGCAATCCGGTCCAGCCGGTCCTGGGGAACACCGTGAGTGTATTGCCATTTGGTGGTTTTGAGGGTGAAGTAATCGCGCACTCCGTCTTCGTTGGCAGCGCGGTCCTTGGCATGGGCGAACAAGATGTCCCAGAAGGGGGTGAAGCCCTCCATGTATGCGTTCCCGCTTTGGGTGATGATGGCGGTGATCCGTTCCGGGCGGGCACTGGCGATGCGCAGCCCGATCGGGGCGCCGTAATCGTGAATGTAAATCGCGAAGCGGTCCAGGCCCAAGTGGTCGATCAGCTTCTCGGTGACCTCGGTCAGCCGGTCGAAGCTGTAGGTGAACTGGTTCACCGAAGGCATCGATGACCGTCCGAAACCGATGTGGTCGGGGGCTACCAGATAGTAGCTGTCCGACAGCGAATCGATCAGGTTGCGGAACATGTGTGAGCTCGACGGAAACCCGTGCAGCAGCAACAGGATTGGGCGGGCAGGGTCGCCGGCTTCCCGGTAAAAGACGTCGAGCCCGTCGATGCGGGCGGTGTGATAGCGCGTACTGAATGCAGGCATGATGCGGCCTTTCAATTCACCTGTTGAGTGCCCAAAGAATGCGCCGTACCGCGGGCCGAGAAAAAGAGGCGATCGCCGAACGCGGTCATCGCGTCCGCCGATCAATCCATTCGCGCGTCCTGGCCCGGCAACTACCATCAGCACGTGGAGTTGCGTCAAGTCGAAGCTTTTGTGGCAGTGGCCACGGAATTGCACTTCGGACGCGCCGCTCAAAGCCTGCACCTGGGTCAGCCCACACTCAGTGACTTGGTCCGCCGCTTGGAGCGCGAGCTCGGTACGCCGCTATTCACCCGCACCACTCGTCGGGTGGCGTTGACCGAGGCGGGCGTCGAGTTGCTCGATCGAGCGAAGGTCATCCTCGAGGACGTCGCCGGGGCGGCTGCCGCGGTACGCAGAATCGCTGGGGGCGAAGCCGGAACGGTGCGCCTGGGCATCACGCCGCCCGTTGCCGCGGCGTTGGCGCCGCATTTGGCTGCGGCGTTGCGGGATGAGGCCCCGGACGTCGAGCTGATCGTGCGCCGCATGTGGCTGCCCGACCTGCTGACCGCCATTCCCGATGGTGAGGTGGACGTGGCCATCACCTGTGGGGTGGTGCCGGATTCCCCGGGCATCATCAGTGAGGTGTTCTGCGCCGAGCCGTTGGTCGTCGGTCTACGGCCCGACCATCCCTTAGCCAGTCGCAGCTCGGTCGATCTCGCTGACCTGAAGAGCGCGCCGCTGGGCCTGCACAGTGCCGACCTGTTTCCCGCGTGGACCATGGCCATCCGCCAGGTGCTCGACTCCGCCCGAATTCATCCGCCGACCGTGGAGCTCGCCGACACCGATCTGTCGGCCTGCCGCTGGTCCGAGCAGGCCGACGTGGACTGGATTCTGAGCACGTCAGCGGTGTCGGCGGCCAAAGCGACCACACCGCTGCTGCCGCTGTCGCGGGCTCAGTTCTTGCCGTACACACTGCAATGGTGTCCCATTCGAGCCGCAACCGTGGCCATCGGACGGTTCGTGAATCTGGCGCTCACCGTTGCGGTGCCGCCGGGCTGGATCACCCAGCCCGATCACCTGCACCACGGCCGCAGCTGACCGAATCTCCGGCGGCGGAATATCTCGACCGATGCTGCGGTTGACCAATCCGACGGTGCCGGATATTCCCCCGGGTACCACTTCAATAACCGTCGCTTCGAGCGACCACTTGCCGAGAGGCGTGAAGACGGCACCGTCGCACCAGTCCTGTTATCCCGCGGTCACTCCAAGACGAAAACCGGGATTTGCCGCGCGGTCTTCGTCTGATATTCGGCATAGGGCGGGTACGCGGCCACCGCCCGCTCCCACCATTGCTCGCGTTCGGTGCCTTCGACCTCGCGCGCGGTGAGTTCAACGACGTTCGCGCCATCCTGCAGCGTCACGTTGGGGTTGGCCTTTAAGTTGTTGTACCAAACCGGATGCTCGGGCGCGCCGCCCTTGGACGCGACGATGGCGTACTGCCCGTCGTGCTCCACCCGCATCAGCGGCACGTAGCGCTTCTTGCCGGACTTGGCTCCGGTCATGGTCAATAGGACCACCGGGCGGTCGAACACCTCGACCCCGTCGGTCGTCCCTTGCTCCAGGATTCGTTCCGTCTGCTTGCGCACCCAATCCGTCGGGCTCATTTCAGTCTGATCAGCCATACCCCTGCCTAACACTTCGGCCGGGATTATGCATTCGATGAGGCTGCAGGTGGCGCGCCACGGCGAGCGCGCCGCACACGGGAGTCGAGATAGTCACACCACGAATGCGTTCAGCGCGGAATTGGCTCACCACCCACGCCGTTGAACTGAGCAATGACAACGACGTTATCGGCCGCGGCCGCATCGACTCCATCAGCAATCGATCACCCCACACTGTGGACCCCATCGCGGGTGCTCGTCACCAAGTCGGCCTCCGAGTCGCCGCACGGCGCCAATATCGTGGCGCGGTGCGAAGCGGCGGGCATCGACGACATTCAGGTCCTGTCGGGTGATCGACTCCCCCCGGTGCGGGCAGAAAACGACCGGGCCGCCTACGCGCTGGCCAAGCGCACACTCGCGGTGGTCGTCGCCCCGCCCAGCAAGCGTCGCCTGCAACCCATCCCGCCAAGCGCCGACTGGCGCATCGACCTGGCCGAGGGTTGCCCCGCCCATTGCCAATACTGCTATCTCGCCGGCTCACTGTCCGGCCCGCCGATTACCCGTGTCTACGCCAACCTGCCCGAAATCCTCGGCGGGATGGACGAATACGTCGGGCGTGGCACTATCACATCGGCTTCGGCTGAGCGGGCCGACGAGGGAACCACCTTCGAGGCGTCCTGCTACACCGATCCGCTGGCGCTGGAGCACCTGACCGGTTCCTTGTCGGCGACCATCGCGCACGTCGGCCGCCACGATTGGCCGGCACCGGTCGGGTTGCGCTTTACCACGAAGTTCGACAACGTCGCTCCGCTGCTGACGCTGCCCCATGCCGGTAGCACCCGGGTACGAATCTCGGTCAACGCTAACGAGATCGCCGCCCGGTTCGAGGGTGGCACCGCTCGACTGCCGCAGCGCATCGCCGCGCTGCGCTCGCTCGCGTTGGCTGGCTATCGCATCGGTCTGACCATCGCCCCGATCATGCCCATTCCGCAATGGGGCGACGGTTACCGTGCGCTGCTAGGCGACGTCGCGACGGCCCTGGCCGACATCGACGGCGTCGACCTGACCGTCGAATGCATTACGCACCGCTTCACTGCCGCAAGCAAAGAAGTGTTGCTCGGCTGGTATCCCCGCACCAAGCTGGACATGGACGAAGCTTCTCGCACCCGCAAGTTCGGCAAGTTCGGGTCGGCCAAGTACGTCTACCCCAAGGACACGATGTCGCAGATGCGGTCCTGGTTCGAAACGGAATTGACGACCACACTGCCCTCGGCGCGCACGCTGTACTGGACGTGAGCCGCCGATGGCCAGTTCAGACGATGCCGCTGTACACACCGACCGCCGGCGAGCTTCCTCGTTCGGCGTCGCCGCCGAGGCATACGACCGGTATCGGCCCCGTTACCCAGACGCTCTGATCACCGATCTCGTCGCCGCCCAAGGCGCAACGGTGCTCGACGTCGGCGCTGGAACCGGCATCGCCTCAGAACAATTGAGCGCGGCGGGCGCTGAAGTCCTCGCCGTCGAGCCTGACGATCGGATGGCCAGCGTGGCCGCCGACAAGGGAATTGCCGTCGAGCGGTCTGACTTCGAACACTGGGAGCCGGCTGGGCGGACCTTCGACATGGTGGTGTTCGCCCAGTCATTTCACTGGGTCGAGCCGCGCTCGGCGCTGCGCAAGATCGGCCGGTTGCTGCGACCGAACGGTCGGCTGGCGCTGGTCTGGAACCGGATCATCCCGATCACACCGTCTCAGGCAGAACTCGACGAGGGCTACGCCGCATTCTTGGACACTACGGCTCGGCCCAGCGTCCACGCCGAAGACGAGCTCACCGGCGTGATCGAAGCGTCCGGCTTCCGCACTCAGCGCCGTACCTACGCCACGCGCCAGCATTACTCGGCGGATCAGTGGCTGAACATGGTGTTCACCTACTCGAATCACCTGCTGTTGCCCGCTGACGCGCAGGCTCGGCTGCGCGCGGATCTGTACCTGCGCATCGGGCCCTCCGGCGTGAGCGCCGAGAATGACGCGCTCGCGATCGTCTGCGCACCCGCCCGCTGACACACGGGTCCGAAGAGCCGCGCCGTGCGCCGTACTAGCCTGACAACCGGCGACGCACGCCGAACGAATGGACGGTAATGACAACACCCGGTGAGCAACCAGGACGGCAACGTCAAGAAGCGATCTACCGCAACGGCGTATTCGGCCAAACTCCGCCGGTACCGACGAATTACACCGCGTTAGAACGGGCCGCTAAGGCGAAGATGTCCAAGCAGGCGTGGGCGTATGTCGCCGGCGGAGCCGGTGAAGGTGCCGGCATGAGCAACAATCGCGCCGCCCTGGATCGGTGGGCCATCGTTCCCCGCATGTTGCGGGACTGCTCACAACGAGACCTCTCGGTGACCCTGTTCGGCCGCCGGCTGCCCGCTCCGATTCTGGTGGCACCGGTAGGCGCCGCCGGACTGGTACACCCCCAGGCCGACGTCGAAATTGGCGCGGCTGCAGCAACTTTGGGGCTACCCTACATCTTCTCCAATCAAGGGTCCGCTGCCATGGAGGACACCGCCGCCGCAATGGATCATGTGGCCGCCAAGGCTCCGCGGTGGTTTCAGCTGTACTGGTCCACCAACGACGCCGTCGTCGACAGCTTTGTCCGTCGCGCAGAGGCGGTTTCAGCCGATGCCTTGGTGGTCACCGTGGACACCACGTTGTTGGGATGGCGTCCGCAAGACCTCAACCTCGGCTCGTTGCCGTTCACCAAGGCGATCGGCATCGCGCAGTACACCTCCGACGAGCAGTTCATGAAATCCGTACGCGATCGAGTTGCCGCGGCGAAGGCGGCAGGCGAGCGACCGCCGGTGCAGGTGACGCGAGCCGCCGTCCGGACGCTGATGGCGATGGCCCGTAACGTGCCCGGGAAATTTCTGGGCAACTTGATCTCCGCCGTCCCCCGAGCGAGCGTGGAAACCTTCCTCGATACGTATTCGCGGCCGTCGCTGACCTGGGATGACATCGCCGGTCTGCGGGAACGGACGAACCTGCCGATTCTGGTCAAGGGCTTGTTGCATCCCGACGACGCCCGGCACGCACTCGACATTGGGGTCAGCGGGATCATCGTATCGAATCACGGCGGCCGACAAGTGGATTCGGTCATCGGAGCAGCTGACGCCCTGGTCGATATTGCCGCCGCGGTCGGCGGCCGGATACCGATAATCTTCGACTCGGGCATCCGCAGCGGTGCCGATGTCCTCAAAGCCTTGGCTTTGGGCGCCGACGCGGTGACGGTCGGCCGACCACACATCTACGGGCTTGCGTTGGCGGGCCGCCAAGGGGTGGTCGAGGTTCTGCAGAATCTGATTGCCGAGCTGGATCTGCTGCTCGCCCTCACCGGCGTCCGCACGATCGACGAATTGAACGCCGACCTGCTGCGGCGGGTCGGCTAGGTCACGCGTGAGATGCGCGGTGAATGGGTAAAGGCTTGTTGGACATCGACTTAACCCACCAGGAGATCGATACTGACATGACCCAGATCCACGCTGCGCGTCGCATCGCACTTGCCGCCGGAATCGCCGCCACCGTCGCCTTGAGTTCGTTGACCGCCGGATGCGGCAAGAGCGACAGCGGTAAGAATCAGCCATCCACGAGCACCGTCACCACCACGGTGACGACGCCGGCCAGTGTCACCACGACTCCGGCTTCGTCGGCTCCTTCCGAAGCCCCCGGTACCGGCGCGCCGGGAGGCGGGGGTACCGGGCCGGGTGGCGCCACGACGGCGGTCCCGGGTGGCGGCGCCGGCGCCGGGCCCGGCGGAGCCAGCGCAGGGGTGCCCGGAGCAGGAGCGTCCGCCGGCCCCGGTGGCGCCGGCGCCTGCGCCGGTGGCATCTGCGTCGGAACCAACCCGTAAGAACACCGCGACACGTCGCTTACCTGACCGCGCTGGTGCAGATTGCTGACATC
>NZ_LZLE01000182.1 GCF_001673155.1 Mycobacterium sp. 1423905.2
TGCGTGATCACCAGTTCTACCGGCAGCAAGCAGGATTCGCCTCCACTGGGCCGGCGATCGATGCGGTGGCCGAGGCGCCCACCGTGCCCACACTGCTGCGACTGATCGGTGACTCAGATTCACAGACCAGCGCCGTCATTCTGGTCGACACCCATACCGCCACCACCGGCACCAGGCTAGCGGCCCGTTTCCCCGACATGCCGGTCTACGCCTCGGCCACCGCATCGATCGCCGGCCCAGTGGAGGCGAATCCTGCTTGCTGCCGGTAGAACTGGTGATCACGCAGATAATCGTCGGCGTCTTTGTCCACCAATGTCAGAGCCGGCAACGCGACGGCACCGGGCGGGGTGTAGAAGTCGCGTTCCAGGGCTCGGCGCGTCAGGTCCGCGCACAGCGCCAGGGTCAATTGCGAAGTGCCGCAGACGAATACTCGTTTGGTCTGGCCCGTCGCGAGGATGCCGTCGAGTAATCGTCCGGCGGTCACCTCGTACTTGCCGACCACGTCGGCAGCCCATCGGGTGTCCGAACCGCCGAACTGCTGTGCCCGCCACGCTTCGGCCAGCCACGGGTCGTCGATACGCACGATCAAGGGCAAGCGTCGTTTGTGGGCGACTTGGGACAGCCGCTTGCTGATCAGGTCCAGCCATAGCAGGTTGATCGCCGGATCGGGCGCCATCAGATATAGCCGGCTCAGGTGACGCCACAGCCGCAGCGACACCAACGTCGACGGGTTGTTGAAGTCGACCAGCACCACGCGGGCGCCCTGCCTGCGCGCCCGTTGCACTTTGTCGTCGCCGGCATTGGTGATGACCACCAGGGTGCTGCGCCGGTCGAGGGTGCGCGCCACCGCGCTGACCATCGACTGGCTGTCGTCGTCGACGCCGACGATGGCGGTTACCGAATCGGCCAGGTTGGCGCGCAGCCGGTCCACCTGCGAACGGAACACGCCCACTACCACCCCGCCCAGCCCGGTGAAGATCGCCGAGAGTGCTGCGATGCGGGCCAATTCCAAGCCGACCGGGGTGGGGTCTGGGCAGGTGTGTCCGCTCAGCGAGTAGTCGCCGATGCCGCCCTTGACCAGCTGCGCGGTCGCCATCAGCGGGGTGAAGAAGGCCGGATGGTTGGCGTCGTGACAATCCCAGTACGAGCTCAAGCCGAGTACGGCGCTCATCGAGATGAGCGCGGCGATCACCGTGAAAGACACTCCGACCAACCGGTGGTTGCCGTCGGACCGGAAGATCGCCACACCGGCGGAGACCAGAATCAATACCGCGATGCCAAGCGTCGGCATCGATCCGGGCCGGCCGAACCAGGTCAGCCCGGCGGGCAATGCGTCGACGATCCCGGGTTGCAGCGCGATGACCGCCAGATATGCGATCACCAGCAAGCCGACTCCGGACAAGACCCAGCGCAGCGAGGGAGGGGTCGTCCTGCGGTGACGCATCCGCCGGCTCCTTACGTGGTCGCTCGGAGGCGAACAGTACCGCAGCAGGGGCGCCGTGGGGGCAACAGCGAGATCGCGGCCCGATTACCCGACGAAGCGGGATAGCCGCGCCGATAGATGCGGCACCAGCGCGCCGTCGGCGTCGACACGCTCCTCGACGTAGGCAAGGTCGCCGCCCTCGACGATGCCGTAGAGCCGCTTGGCGCCACCGACCAACACGCCCGATCGGCTGCGGGCCAGCGCGTCGGTGACCAACTCCCACGACGACGCGTTGCGGGGACGTCCATAGAACAGCTCAACGTAGCCGGCCGAGTGGGCCAGTAACAATTCGATGGCCTGTGACTCGGATGGGTCGTAGGGATCGGCGACGAACCGCCAGTACCCCGTCTCACGCAGGCCCGGCTCTTGGTAGTCACCGGTTTCGCTCAACCGCCAGGACCGGGCTTCCCAGTTCAGGTAGTCGCCGCCGTCGTGAGAGACGACGATTTGCTGACCGAACCGGTAATCACCGTCGGCGCCGCGGCCCTCGCCTTCGCCGCGCCACACTCCGACCAGCGGCAGCAGCGCCAGCAGCGCGTCGTTGAGGTTGGCGCCTTCGCGCAGGTTCGCCGTGTCGGCGGGTATTGGCAGGTCGTCGAAAGCGGGGATGTTGCGTGTCGCGGTCACCTTGGCGCGTTCGGCCGCAGCAGCAACGGCGCGATCGCCGGAGGTCACCGGGTTGATCGCCTCGTCATGGTCGTCGGCTTGGGTCACGACTCGTCGGTGATCAGCCGATACAGCGCGTACAGCGCGAACCAAGCGATGACCGCGGTCACGACGACCAGCATGATCTCGAAGAACAGCACCACGACGACGAGTCTAGGCGTCTTTGTCTGGCCGTGGCCGTGCCCCCGGATCAGCCGGGAGCGCCGACCGGTCAGGCGATCTTGACGTCAACCTCGTGCACGCCGGCACCGGCCGGTTCCACGACGGCGTCCCCGTTGCCGACCGCCGACAGGGCGCGCAGCGTCCAGGTGCCCGGTGCGGCGAAGAACCGGAAGTCACCGGTCGCCGAAGCCACCACTTCGGCGGTGAACTCGTCGGAGGAGTCGAGCAGCCGCACGAACGCGCCTCCGACGGCCTGGCCCTGGCCGTCCACGACGCGCCCGGTGATCACGGTCTCTTTTTCCAGGTCGACGCTAGCGGGCAAGGTCAGTCCTTGTTTCGGTGCAGTGCACATGTCAGCTTCCCAACTCGATCGGGGCACCCACCAGGGAGCCGTATTCCGTCCAACTGCCGTCGTAGTTTTTGACGTTCTTATGTCCGAGCAATTCGCTCAGCACAAACCAGGTGTGCGAGGAACGCTCGCCGATTCGACAGTAGGCAATCGTTTCCTTCTCGCCGTCCAGGCCGGCGTCGGCGTACAGCTTGGCCAACTCCTCGTCGGACTTGAAGGTGCCGTCCTCGTTAGCGGCCTTGCTCCACGGCACGTTGATGGCGCCGGGAATGTGACCGGGTCGTTGGCTTTGTTCCTGAGGCAGGTGAGCGGGTGCCAGGATCTTCCCGGAGAACTCGTCGGGCGAGCGCACGTCGACCAGGTTCTTGGTGTTGATGGCGGCGATGACCTCGTCGCGGAACGCGCGGATGGTGTTGTCGGGGGGCGAGGCGGTGTAGGAGGTCGCGGGCCGGCTGACCGGGTCGCTGGACAGCGGGCGAGCGTCGAGCTCCCACTTCTTGCGGCCACCGTCGAGCAGCTTGACCTTCTCGTGGCCGTAGAGCTTGAAGTACCAGTACGCGTATGCGGCGAACCAGTTGTTGTTGCCGCCGTAGAGAATGACTGTGTCGTCGTTGGAGATGCCGCGGTCGGACAGCAATTTCGAGAATTGCTGGGCATCGACGAAGTCGCGCTTCACCGGATCCTGCAGGTCGGTTCGCCAGTCCAGCTTGATCGCGCCGGCGATGTGGCCGCCGTCGTAAGCGCTGGCGTCCTCATCTACTTCGACGAAGACGACGTCTGCGGCGTCGAGATTGCTCTCGGCCCAGTCAGCGGAGACCAGGACGTCGGAGCGTGCCATGGTGGGGATCCTTTCGATTGCTTGGGTCAGTGGTCGGACTCAGAACGGCGGCCAGGGTCGCACAGCGAACAGCAAGGACCGCCACCGGGGCGGTGTTCCTACTCGACACGGACTACTCCTAGATACGCCTGTTGCACGATGGCGAGACATGCGCGGCTTGCGCGCTGCTCGGAGTGCTGCGCGGGACGGGGGCGCGGCTACTCAGCAGCTACAGCAACAGCAACAGCCCGCGCTGCGGCACAGGTCAACTGCGCGGCGCGTAGTGAGCATGGGCTCGATGCGGGCGGGCACGTCGGTCAGCTTACCCAATGACACGGTGATCAAGCCAACAGCGGTCAACGCCGCAGCAGCGGGGGTTGACGACATCATGACTGCTTGAACCCGTCGAGGGTGACCGTCACGTTCCTGGTGATCCCCTCCATGATGACGTCCGAACCGCGCGCCCCCAGGTTGTTCGGCACCACCCCGAACGGCAACTTTTGGTTGGGCAGCCTGCCGGCGAACGCGCGCAGCACCGCGTCGAGCTTGTCCTCGGGAACAGTGCGGTCGGCGGTGTTGGGCCCGGTCAGCACGCCGGTCGGGGTCAGCACCAGCGTCGTCTTGTCGTCGGGCGCAATGGATAGATCCACCGACACGCTCACCCGGTGATCGAAATGGGCCGCGGTGGGTGTGCCGCTGAACACCAGACCGTGACTGCCGGAGATTCCGGATTCGGTGGTGCCGCCGGTGGCGTCATTAGATTCCTGCTGGGGTGCCTCCACCATCAGGTCGGTGATTCCCAGGTAGCGCCCCAGATGCACCGAGTCGATGATGATGCGGCTCTCCAGCTTGCCCACCGGAACCTTCGCATCCGGTCTGATCAGCCAAGATGCGTCGGCCAAGCCGACCGAATGCATCGTCGCCTCCAGGGTGGCCTTGCCGACGGCCGCGTGATCCACGGAGTTGGCCTTGATCTCGAGTTCGTTGTAGTGCTCATGTATCGCCTGCGGGATGAAAGGGAAAGCCAGGATGGCGACGAACGGGTCGGATTCCAGGTTTGCTGCTTTGCGCACATTGGTGGACAGCCGGTATTCGGCGTAGATGCTGGTGCCGTAGTCGACGGCGATGGCGAGCAGCGCTAGGACGCCGACGGTGACCGCCACCGCGGTGGCGCCAACCCACACCTTGCGCATCCGCACATTGTGGCCCTTCTCGCGAAACGCCTCGTCACCAGGCTGAAAAGTTAGAGGCAAGTTATCGTTAGATGAGCTGGCCATTGACGTCTCGTGTTGCGATGAACCATGGGAGATGCCTTTCCCACGACGCTGGAGGGGCTTGTTGGAGTTATTACTACTGACCTCGGAGCTGTATCCCGACCCGGTCTTACCGTCGCTGTCGCTGCTCCCTCACTCCGTGCGGACGGCGCCGGCGGAAGCTTCGTCGTTGCTGGAGGCCGGCAACGCCGACGCGGTGTTGGTTGATGCGCGCAACGACCTGTCCGCCGCCCGAGGTCTGTGCCGGCTGCTGAGCACAGCGGGTCGCTCGGCCCCGGTGTTGGCAGTGGTCAGCGAGGGTGGGCTGGTAGCGGTCAGCGCCGACTGGGGGCTCGACGAGATCCTGCTGCCCACGACGGGGCCGGCCGAGGTCGACGCCCGACTCAGGCTGGTGGTGGGTCGGCGCGGTGGTCTAGCCGATCAGGAGAGCGTCGGCAAGGTCAGCCTGGGCGAGTTGGTGATCGACGAAGGTACTTACACCGCCCGGCTGCGCGGTCGTCCGCTCGACCTCACGTACAAAGAGTTCGAGCTGTTGAAGTACCTGGCTCAACACGCGGGACGGGTGTTCACCCGCGCCCAACTGCTGCACGAGGTCTGGGGCTACGACTTCTTCGGCGGAACCCGAACCGTCGACGTGCACGTACGCCGATTGCGCGCCAAGTTGGGCCCCGAATACGAATCGCTCATCGGCACGGTACGCAACGTCGGCTACAAGGCGGTTCGGCCGGCGCGCGGCCGCGCGCCCGTGCACGAGCCCGACGACGACGAGGACGGCGAGCCCGAGACGCTGCAGCAGGACCCGTTGGCCGACCCGCTGCGCACTCAGTGACGGCCCTGCATTGGCGCTCGGCGCTGACCGGTCAAGATCAGCGGGCGGTGCGCGAACTAGTCGACGCGGCAACGCAATTCGATGAAGTAGCGCCGGTCGGGGAACAAGTATTGCGGGAATTGGGCCACCAGCGCACCGGGCATCTGCTGGCCACCGATCCTGCCGGGCAGGCAGTACTCGGTTACCTCAATCTCAGTGCCGGCGCGGTGATGGCGGAGTTGGTGGTGCACCCCGAGGCCCGTCGTCGCGGCATCGGCACCGCGTTGGCGCGCGCCGCGCTGGACAAGACCGGTGGCCGCAACCAGTTCTGGGCGCACGGCACGCTGCCGGCGGCCGCTGCCACCGCCGCCGCGCTGCAACTGGTCCCGATGCGAGAGCTAGTGCAGATGCGACGCTCGCTGCGCGATGTCGCGGAGCCGGTGATTCCCGACGGCGTGCGAATCCGCACCTACACCGGTCCATCCGACGACGACGAATTGCTGCGCGTCAACAACGCCGCGTTCGCCTACCATCCCGAACAGGGCGGCTGGACCGAGCAAGAACTGGCCGAGCGGCGCGACGAGCCCTGGTTCGATCCGTCGGGACTCTTCCTGGCCTTCGGCGACGGCGACCGAGCCGACAAGCTACTGGGCTTCCACTGGACCAAGGTGCACCTCGATCACCCGGGCCTGGGGGAGGTGTATGTGCTCGGCGTCGATCCGGCGGCGCAGGGCGGTGGACTCGGGCAAGCGTTGACCTCGGTCGGATTGGCCTACCTGGCGCAGCGGCTGACCAGTTCGCAGGACGCCGCCGATCCCACCGTGCTGCTGTACGTAGAGTCCGACAACACCGCCGCGATCCGGACCTATCAGCGTTCCGGGTTCACCACCTACAGCGTCGACACGGCCTACGGGCTCGACAACGGCTGAGACCTGCGTCGGCCAGCGGGGCCGCGCGCATACTTTGTCCGCTGCTTGGCAACCTAGGTCAGGGAACGGAAAGCGAGATTGGTGAAACGGACTGGCAAAGCGGTGGCCCTCGCGGCGGCGGTGACCGTGTGCGCCGCAACGGTTACCGCTTGCGGCAGTGACGACCACCCGCACACCGGTTCCTCATCCCTGTTCGGCGAACCGTCTGGCGCCGCGGCGTGCGGCGGAAAGAATTCGGTGACCGCCGAGGGTTCTACCGCGCAGCAGAACGCGATGGCCCTGTTCAACCACGTCTGGGCCCAAAACTGCCCGGGCAAAACGGTGTCCTACAACCCGACCGGATCCACTGCCGGACGCGAGCAGTTCATCGCCGGCCACGTCGACTTCGCCGGATCCGACTCCCCACTGGTCGCAACGCAGATCGCCCCGGCCGCCGCCCGGTGCAACGGGAACCCGGCGTGGGACTTGCCGCTGGTGTTCGGTCCGATCGCCCTGGCCTACAACGTGCCCGAAGTTCCCAAGCTGACCGTCGATGCGGACGCGCTGGCCAAGATCTTCGGGGGCGCCATTCGGAACTGGAACGACCCGCTGCTGGCGACGTTGAATCCCGGTGTCTTTCTGCCCAATACGCGGATCGTTCCGATCTACCGCAGCGACTCGTCAGGAACCACCGACAACTTCCAGAAGTATCTGACGGCGGCCGCTCCACAGAGTTGGACCAAGGGCGTCGGCGGCGATTTCCAGGGTGGCGTCGGGCAGGGAGCCCAACGCTCCGCCGGTGTCATCCAGGCCGTACGGTCCACACCCGGATCAATCGGATACGTGGAAAAAAGCTTCGCCGACCAGGCCGGCCTGCCGTTCGCGCAAATCAACACCGGCACCGGCGTCGTACCGCTCACCAACGAGACCGCCCGGACCGCCGTCAATGCCGTCACGTTCGTTGCCGCGGGTGATGACCTGGTGCTCGAGTTAAGTTCGATATACGACACGGAGGAGCCGAACACCTATCCGCTGGTTTTGGCCACCTACGAGATCGTGTGCTCAAAGGGATACGACGCCGATACCGCTGCGGCGGTCAAGGCCTTCCTCACCACGGCGGTGACCATCGGTCAGCCCGGTCTGACGGCGGCCGGGTACGTCCCGCTGCCGGATAAGGTCAAACAGCGTCTGGTCGCCGCCATCGACGCACTGCAGTAGCGAAGACGACAGGATGACATATAGAGGTGGAAAACCAGCGCCGAGAATTGTTACCTGGTACCGGGATGTGCGGCATCATCACCGGCATGCTGTTAAGGCGGGAGCTCTGAGTGGCTAAACGGTTGGACCTCAAAGCGGTCAACATCTTCTACGGGTCGTTTCACGCGGTCTCCGACGTGACGCTGTCGGTGCTGCCGCGCAGCGTGACGGCCTTCATCGGTCCGTCGGGCTGTGGGAAGACGACCGTGCTGCGGACGTTGAACCGCATGCACGAGGTGATCCCCGGGGCCCGGGTGGAAGGCAGCGTGCTGCTCGACGACGAGGACATCTACGGCGCGCGGATCGACCCGGTCGGCGTGCGTCGGGCGATCGGCATGGTGTTCCAGCGTCCCAACCCGTTCCCCGCAATGTCGATCCGGGACAACGTGGTCGCCGGCCTCAAGCTGCAGGGCATTCGTAACCGCAAGATGCTCAACGAGACGGCCGAATATTCGCTGCGCGGCGCTAACCTGTGGGACGAGGTGAAAGACCGGTTGGACAAGCCCGGCGGCGGGCTCTCCGGTGGGCAACAGCAGAGGTTGTGTATCGCCAGGGCGATCGCCGTGCAACCCGACGTGCTGTTGATGGACGAACCGTGCTCGGCGCTCGACCCGATTTCGACCATGGCGATTGAGGATCTGATCAGCGAGTTGAAGCAGGACTACACCATCGTCATCGTCACCCACAACATGCAGCAGGCCGCCCGGGTGAGTGATCAGACCGCGTTCTTCAACCTCGAAGCCGTGGGACGACCAGGGCGCCTGGTCGAGATCGATGACACCGAGAAAATCTTCTCCAACCCCAGCAAGCGAGCGACCGAGGACTACATCTCCGGCCGCTTCGGCTAACTGGTCGAGACGGGAGCCTCGTCCTCCGGGAACTTGCCGGTCGCCTGGAAGATCACCCGGCGCGCGACTTCCACCGCATGGTCGGCGAAACGTTCGTAAAACCGGCCCAGCAACGTGACGTCGACGGCCGCTGCCACCCCGTGCTTCCATTCCCGGTCCATCATCACCGAGAACAGATGCCGGTGCAGGTCGTCCATCGCGTCGTCTTCTTCGCGAATCCGCGCGGCCTTCTCCGGGTCCCGCGACAAGACCACCTCTTGGGCGCTGTTGCCCAACTCGACCGCCACTCGGCCCATTTCGGCGAAATAGCCGTTGACCTCTTCGGGCAGTGCATGTTGTGGGTGGCGCCGACGGGCGATCTTGGCGACGTGCAGAGCCAACGCCCCCATCCGGTCGATGTCGGCCACCATTTGGATGGCGCTGACGATGGCTCTCAGGTCACCGGCGACCGGAGCCTGCAGGGCCAGCAACACGAACGCGCTCTCTTCGGCGCGCGCACTCATGGTCGCGATCTTTTCGTGGTCGGTGATTACTTGCTCGGCCAACACCAGATCGGCCTGCAACAACGCTTGGGTTGCCCGCTCCATGGCCATTCCGGCGAGTCCGCACATTTCGCCGAGGCGCTCGGACAAGTCCGAGAGCTGCTCATGGTAGGCGGTCCGCATGTGATAAAGCCTACTTTCTCACTGCCCCAACTGCGGGGAAGCGCCGCCAAGCGGTTATTCGCATGTGGTGTCGGCGGCGTTGGTAACGGTCAAATCCTCCGGCAGCTTGGTCGTCGGACTGTTCGCGCCGCGGGCGATCTGGACGCTGACCGACGAGCCGCTGGGCGGGGGCGTCGTCACGGAGCTGAAGTCCGGTCCCAGGACCACCTGGACCACCTGCCCGATGCCGGTGACGCGCTCGACCTTGGTGCTGCCGAACGCCGCGGCGACGGTGGCAGCGGCCTGTTCGTTGCCCGGTGAGAAGAACACCGTGGTGCTCTTCAGCGTGTTCGGATAGTCGTCGGGCGTCATCACGTTGAAGCCGTTGCGCTGCAACTGGTTCGCGGCCACCGCAGCCAGGCCGGTGGTGCTGGTGCCGTTGGACACCTGCACGGTGACTTCTTGCGGCGAGGTGGTGGTGACCTGCTGGCGTTCGGTCTCGTTGGTCGGGGTCGCCGGGGGCGTCTTCTTGGTGGTCGTCGGCGCGGTGGTGGGGGTGCTGCCCAAGGTTTGGGCGTTCTGGTCGTTTTCCAGCGGCAGCGGATCGTCGTTGATGATGGACGCGAACAGCGCCTTCATGTCGGCCGTGCGCGGTGGTTCATCGCCGTTCTGGTCGGTGACGCCGGTCGGAACGGTGACGAACGTGACGTGTCCGGCGGCCATGTGCTGCAGCGACTGGCCGAGTGTGACCAGGTCCTGGGTCCTGATGTTGTCGACGTAGCTGTTGCCGATGAAGAGGTTGACGACGTCGTTGAGCTTGTTGAGATTCATCAGGGTGTCGTTGGACAGCAGGGACCGCAGCAGCGACGACAGGAACAACTGTTGGCGTTTGATGCGCCCGTAGTCACCGTTGCTTTCGGTGGTGACCTGGCGGGCCCGGACGTAGTTGAGGGCGGTCGTCCCGTCGATGACCTGGCGACCGGCGTGGGGCAGGACGGTGCCCAACTCGTAGTCGCGCAGCGGCGTGGTGCTGCACACCTCGACGCCGCCGAGGGCCTCGACCATCCGCGCGAAGCCGACGAAGTCAACGGCGATGAACCGGTTGATGCTCAGGCCGGAGAGTTTCTGGATCACCTTGACCAGGCACTTGGGGCCGCCGAAGGAGAACGCCGAGTTCAGCTTGGTCTCTGTGTAGACCATGCGCGGACCCCAGGTGCCCTTCTTCTCGTCATAGATCGGCCCGTATTTGTGGGTGTCGGGGTTCCAGGCCTCGCATTGGATCGGATTGATCGCCAGGTCGCGGGGGAAGGACACGGCGACCACGCGTTTGCGGTTCGCCGGGATGTTCACCAGCATCACCGTGTCCGAGCGAGCCCCACCGGCGTCGTCGGTGTCTCCGGCGCCGACTTCGGCGTTGGCCCCCGCGCGCGAGTCCATGCCCACGATCAGGAAGTTCTCGTCACCGAACTGGGCATTGGGGTCGACGATGTCCCCGGATTGTGGGTCCAGCGCGCTCACCGTGTTCATCCGGCTGTTCTTCGAGGAACTCCACTGCCAGGCTCCACCGGTCATCACGAGTGCGACGATGGCGAACAACGCCGCCAGGGAGCGCCCGGCCAGCAGCATCGGGCGCCGCTTCTTTTCCGGCGCGGTCGTCTCCGGTGCCTCGGCAGGACTCGCCGCGGTGGCCTTCTTGCCGCGCCGCCTGGACCACCGGCGAGGCTTGTCGTCGTCGTCGTTGTCTTCGGCGTCGTCGGCTGGGTAGTTGGCCGCGCTCAGGTCGGGTAACTCGGAGAGCAATTCGACGGAGTACGCGGGGTTAAGGATGACCTGGGTGTCCTGCAGGTCATCACCCTGGTCGACAGGTGTCGGCTCGGCGGGTTCGGCTTCGGGTTCGGGTTCGGGGGCGAGGTGGCGGCGGGTGGGCCGGTCGGGCACGTCTGCGCCGAGCTTGGCGAT
The DNA here is from genome assembly GCF_001673155.1 of Mycobacterium sp. 1423905.2. Classification (GTDB taxonomy): domain Bacteria; phylum Actinomycetota; class Actinomycetes; order Mycobacteriales; family Mycobacteriaceae; genus Mycobacterium. The sequence continues at coordinate 11,176 of NZ_LZLE01000182.1, forward strand.
CAGATCGGCGACCGTGACGCCGCCGTCGGCGTGGTTGCCGGCCGCCGCGCGGTCCTCAGCGGACTCGGTGTCGTCGGCGGCCGCAGCAGCGTCGTCGGCTGCCTGCGTGGTGGTGAGTGAGCCCGCCGACCATCGGGATAGCTCGTCGTCCACCGGCGACGTCCGCAGCCGCTCCCACGGCGCGGCGCCTAGCGTTGGCTGCGGTTTTACGGTAAGCCGGTGTTGGTCACGGTCGCCGGGAACCGCGCCGCGAGAACCGGGAGTGGCGTCGTACTCGCCGTCACTCATGTCCTACCGGCCTCCGAGGTTTCGGTTCGCACACACGGCAGCGCAGCACCCGTTTCTTGGGCGCCGCGCTTTGTCGCAAGGCTCACATCGTACTTAGTTATCGGTGCAGACGCGATTTCGAGAGCGTCTCGGTTCAACCACCAGAATGCATGACGTCGGCCCCTTCCGGCACCTTGCAGTCGTCGGGATCGTCCAACCAGCCGTCGGGCAGCGCCACCCGGGCCGGTGAGCCCTGTCGTCCGCGCGGGCCGTTGGCGGCCTCGGGGAAGGGAACGGCGGGGTCCAACTGGTTCAGCAGCCGGTCCAGCTCATCAAGGGTTCTGACCAAGGCCAGCGCGCGGCGCAGTTCCGATCCCGCCGGGAAGCCGTGCAAGTACCAGGCGATGTGCTTGCGGATGTCGCGCATGCCCTTGTCTTCGCCGAAATGCGCGGCCAGCAGCGCACCGTGCCGGCGGACGATGTCGGCTACCTCGCCCAGGGTCGGCGGTATGGGCGCTGGGGTGCCGGTGAACGCGGCGGACAGTTCGGCGAATAGCCAGGGCCGGCCCAGGCAACCCCGGCCGATGACGACCCCGTCGCACCCGGTCGTCGCCATCATGGCCAGCGCGTCGCTGGCGTCATAGATGTCGCCATTGCCCAGCACCGGAATGGTCCGCACCTGCTGCTTGAGTGCTGCGATCTGGGCCCAGTCGGCGGTGCCGGAGTAACGCTGCGCGGCCGTTCGGGCGTGCAGCGCTACCGCGGCGGCGCCTTCAGCTTCCGCGATGCGCCCGGCGTCGAGGTGGGTGTGATGGGCATCGTCGATGCCGATGCGGAACTTGACGGTGACCGGGATGTCGGTGCCTTCGGTGGCCCGGACGGCGGCGGCGACGATCTGCCCGAACAGCCGCCGCTTGAACGGCAGCGCCGCGCCCCCGCCGCGCTTGGTCACCTTGGGTACCGGGCAGCCGAAGTTCATGTCGATGTGATCGGCCAAGCCTTCGTCGGCCACCATTTTGGCGGCCGCGAAGGTGGTGTCCGGGTCCACGGTGTAGAGCTGCAGCGAGCGTGGCGATTCGTCGGGGGCGAACGTCGTCATGTGCATAGTCACCGGATGGCGCTCGACGAGCGCCCGCGCGGTCACCATCTCGCAGACGTAGAGCCCGCTGACCGTGCCGACCTTCGACTGTTCTAGTTCACGGCACAGCGTGCGGAACGCAACGTTGGTCACCCCGGCCATCGGAGCCAGCACCACCGGGCTGGCGAGCTCGATCGGGCCGATGCGCAACGATGACTACCGCCCGCTCATCGCCAACTTGCCCGCGGTCTTGTGCAGCTCGAAGGCGGTGACCTTCTTGCCGGTGCGGGCTTCGCGTTCCAGGTAGCGCTGCTTGGACGCCTCGAACTTGTCGCACTCCGCCTCGAGCTCCTCCAGGAGCTTGCCGAGGTCGTCGCGCATCCAGGCGGCCTCGCCGGTGAAGTCCTCACGCTCGAAGATCCGCCACTTCTTCAGCACCGGCTTGACGACCTCTTCGAGGTGGATGCGGAGGTCGTAGACACCGCCGACGGCGATGACCACGGCCTTGCGGCGGAACTCCGGAACCAAGAAGCCGGGCATCTTGAAGTGGCGCAAGATCAGGTGCAGCGACGCCATCGCCTGGTCCGGCGCGATCTCGAACGCGGCTTCGCTGACATCGCGGTAGAAGATCATGTGCAGGTTCTCGTCGGCCGAGATCTTGGCCATCAACTGGTCAGCGATCGGGTCGTTGCAGGCCCGGCCGGTGTTGCGGTGCGACACCCGGGTCGCCAGCTCCTGGAAGGTCACGTAAATGACCGAGTCGGTGAGCCGTTCGGCGAAGTACTGCCCCTGGTGGTTCTGCCCCGGGCTGAAGCCGCGGTTGACCACCTCGAGGCGCAACAACTCCAGCTCGACCGGGTCGACGGCGCGGGTCACGACCAGGTAGTCGCGCAGCGCCATGCCGTGGCGGTTCTCCTCGGCGGTCCAGCGGTTGACCCATTGGCCCCAGGCGCCGTCCATGCTCATGTTCATCGCGATCTCGCGGTGATACGACGGCAGGTTGTCCTCAGTGACCAGGTTTTGCACCATCGCCACCTGCGCGACGTCGGACAGCTTGCTTTCTTCGGGGTGCCAGTCCTGGCCGCCCAGCGCGTAGTAGTTCTTGCCGTCCGACCACGGGATGTAGTCGTGCGGGTTCCACGGCTTGTGCATGCTGATGTGGCGATTCAGGTACTTCTCGACCACCGGCTCGAGTTCGTGCAGCAGCTGTAGGTCGGTCAGCTCCGCTGACATGTTCCCTCCAGTTATCTGTGTCTACGGGTTGCAGTCAATATATCTGTGTCGACCAGTGACATCAAGTTTCCGCACGGTGTGGCGCATCACCGGTGTGGACATCTCGGTAGTGGATTGGGTGCCCGTGCAAGACGGACGTTAATCGTGCGGAGCGGCTGGCGTCGGACGCTCGCCGTTGGCCTCCTCACGAGGCGAAACATAGGTGGCGGCGGTGCTGAGCAACATGTTGACGCAGTAGTCGATGAACTCGGCGCGGGTCGCCCCCAACTGACCGTTCAAATAGGCGGTGAACAGCGCCGTCAGCGCACCAATAAGACTGGTGGCGACCAATTTCTGCAACACCGGATCGCCGATGCGCGACAGCTTGCGCTGCAGCAGGTCGATGAAATTGGGCATCCACTCCGCGCCCGATTGAGTCAGTACCGGCTCGACGGCCGGCGCGAGCAACAACACACGGCCGCGGACCGGGTCGTCGACCATCAGGGCCACGAATTGCTCGACGGCTTCGCGCGGGGTTTTCGCCGACGTCAGGGTGGCCATGGCCCGAGTGCAGACGTCGTCGTAGACGGCCCGTACGAAGTCCTCGCGGTCGGTGAAGCTCTCATAGAAGTAGCGTTCGGTCAGCCCGGCCTCTCGGCAGACGGCGCGAACGGTCAGCGCGGGTCCGGCTGCTGCGCCCAGGAGTTGCACGCCGGCGACCACCAGGTCGTCGCGGCGCCGGGCCTGGCGGTCCTCGAGAGGAACGCCCGACCAGCGACCTCTTCTTTGACCGCTCTGCACATCGCTCCTAGACTAGATTGACAACGTGCGTAGTCAGATTTCGGCGGCAACCGAAGGAACACCAGTGACTCAAGATACGTCCGCTGCCTCACCAGTGACCAGCACTGCCGAGGCGGCGGCTGAGGTGTCCGGCGGGTGTCCCGTGTCAGGGCCGGGCTATGACGCACCACCGACGCCGCTCGGGCCGGAGTCTTTGACGTGGAAATACTTCGGTGACTGGCGCGGCATCCTGCAAGGGCCGTTCGCCGGGTCGATGCAGAACATGCACCCTCAGTTGGGTGCCGCTGTGGAGCAGCACTCGACATTCTTCCGGGAGCCGTTGCAGCGAGTGATGCGGTCGTTGTACCCGATCGGCGGGGTCGTCTTCGACGGTGACCGCGCTCCCACGACGGGCGCGCAGGTGCGCGACTACCACATCGACATCAAGGGCGTCGACGACCAGGGGCGTCGCTACCACGCGTTGAACCCCGACGTCTTCTACTGGGCGCACACCACCTTTTTCGTCGGCACGATCCACGTGGCCGAACGGTTCGGCGGCGGGTTGACCGAAGCGGACAAGCGCCAACTGTTCGCTGAGCACATCCAGTGGTACCGCATGTACGGCATGAGCATGCGCCCGGTTCCAGAAACCTGGGACGAATTCCAGGAGTACTGGGATCATATGTGTCGCAACGTTTTAGAGGACAACTACGCGACCCGGGCCGTGCTGGATCTGACGCAGTACGGGAAACCGCCCATCGCCCCGTGGCTTCCGGATTGGCTGTGGGCGGCTCTGACCAAGATGTTCGCGCCGTTCTTCGTCTGGCTGACGGTCGGGTTGTATCACCCTGCCGTGCGGGAACGGCTGGGTTTCAGTTGGTCGCGTCGTGACGAGTGGCTGCACCGCCGCTTCGGCGATGCGGTGCGCATGGTGTTTGCGTTCGTGCCGCCCAGGTACCGCAAGCATCCCCGGGCACGCGCCGGTCTGGACCGCGTGAGCGGGCGGATTCCCGCCGACGCGCCGTTGCCGCAAACGCCGGCGCGCAACCTGCCACCGCTCGACGAGCGCGGCAAGCCCACGCACTACTGCCCGGAGGTCTAGCTCGACGCCGCGTCACATCGTCGGAACGACGGTCGCGGTGCGCTCGCCGCCGTTGCGGTCCTGCCAGAACCGGTACACCTCGACGGCGGCATCGGAGGGTTGGTAGCGCATGGGTAGGCGGCGGTCCTGCCAGTTCTTGGCGAACTCGTCGTAGAAGGTGGCGAGCTCGAAGTACTTGCGGTCGTCGACGTAGTGCGGCTCGTACGCCTCACGCGTGGTCAAGAAGACGACTTCGTCGGGTGAGCAGTAGTAAAGCGAGCCCAGGCACATCGGGCAGGGGTGGGCGAGCACGTAGATGGTCGTGCCGATCAGGTGCTCGGTGCCCAGCTTGGTGCAGGCCGCCCGGATGGCCAGAATCTCGGCATGCGCGGTGGGGTCATTGGTTTGCGCGACTTTGTTGGCGCTTTCGGCAAGCACCTGGCCGTCTTTGACGATGACCGTCGCGAACGGACGGCCGCCCTCGGCGACGTTCTGGCGGGCAAGGTCTATGGTCCGCTGAGCGAAGTCGGTCACGAGTTCCATGGAAGCAGACCGCGCGGCGCCAGTAACTAGACCGTCTACATTTGTGGTAACTCGATACCACACTCAGGGGGTTACATGGTGCGCGCCGAACGTGATCGCTGGGATCTCGCCACGAGTGTGGGGGCCACCGCCACGATGGTCGCCGCTCAGCGGGCGCTGGCCTCCGCGCCGCAGTATGCGTTCATCGAAGACCCGTTCGCCGCGCCGCTGGTGCGCGCGGTCGGTATTGATGTCTACACGCGACTGGTCAACGGCGAGATCGTGGTCGACGAGAACTCCGAATTCGACCCGGACCGTATGGCACGCGGAATGGCTTGTCGTACAAGGTTTTACGATCACTTCTTCCTGGATGCCACTGGTAGCGGCATCGGTCACGCGGTCATCCTCGCCTCCGGTCTGGACGCGCGCGCCTACCGGCTGGGTTGGCCGGCTGGCACCGTCGTCTACGAGGTGGACCTGCCCGACGTCATCGAGTTCAAGACCGCGACGCTGGCCGACCTGGGTGCCGAACCCACCGCCGAGCGGCGCACCGTCGCGGTCGACTTGCGTGATGACTGGGCCGCGGCGTTGCAGGCGACGGGATTCGATCCGAAGGCGCCGACGGCGTGGAGCGCCGAGGGATTACTCGTCTACCTTCCCGACGAAGCGCAGGACAAGCTGTTCGACAACATCACCGCGCTGAGTGCCCCGGGCAGTCGGCTTGCCTTCGAATATGTGCCGGATACAGCGATATTTCAGGACGAGCGCTGGCGCTCACACCACGACCGGATGAGCGAACTCGGCTTCGAAATCGACTTCAACGATCTGGTCTACCACGGCGAACGTAGCCACATCGTGGACTATCTGGGCCGTGCCGGATGGCAAACGACAACACACACGGTTGCCGAACTGCACGAGGCGAACGGCTTCACCTATCCCGACGACGACCTCGCGGCCGCCTTCGCCGACATTACCTACAGCACCGCGGTACTCACCGGGTAACCGGTGCGGGTTTAGCCGCGCAGCAGCTCGTCCTTGAGGCGAGGGGTGAGCAGCTCTTGGAACACCGTCTGCGCCGGGCCGTAGAGATCCCGGAACATCGTCACCAAGGCTTCCCGGTTGAACTCGGGGATGCCGCCGGTGGGCGGGGTCCAGAAGCTGTCGATGTCTAGCAGGAAGAACTGACCGCCTTGGACCGGGGTCACCCGGCGCAAGTGGTAGTTGGCGTCCAGGGCTTGGCCGACACCGGGGCCGTAGCGCAGGATCAGCGACTTGCCCGGTTGGGCCTCGCGGTACACCGCAGCGCCCTGCCATTCGGTCAGCGCCAGCCCACCGGGGGAGAGGCGCTGGGGGCCGAGCAGGTGCTCGTCGATCCAGTTGCTCCACTCGATGCGGCCGTCGACGCCTGCGGGAACGCGGATTTCCAGGACGTAGCGCAAGCCGACGCGCTCCACGCCCACGATCGAGGAGACCTGCGCGCGAGAGTCCACCACCCGCATCGCGATGTCGAGGAACTGGTCGAAATTGCTGTAGGCGGTGGTCTCGATGACGATCGCCTGGTTCTTCAACGCGGCGGCGGTGGTGTTGTCGCGGTTGACGTAACGCACGAAGCGGTCAGTGGTCGGGGCCGGTTGTCCGCCCGGGGCCATGCCCCACGCCAGGTCCTGTGCCTGGCGTTCGATGGGCAGGTGGTCGACGAGCAGGTGCTTGAGCTCCCGGCTCGCAGACTCGGTCAGTGAATCCGTTGCCGGGTGACGAACTTCCAGTGTCACTAGAGCGACGGGCGCGTTGGGTTGGACGTCAGCCTGATTCGTTCCTCCGGGAAGCATGTTCCGAAGCATAGCCAAGGGTTGTGACGTTCTAAACGCCGCGTCGACCCCGGGTGGTCCCCGGGTGGTATGGGGCACGCATCCCGGTCGCGCATGCTGTGCCGGGCTTGGTCGGCACGCCTGACCCTGACCGTATGCCCAGGTCAATCAGCACCTCGGTGCCCCCACTAGGACTCGAACCTAGGACCTGCGGATTAAAAGTCCGTAGCTCTACCAACTGAGCTATAGGGGCGCGAAGACTCAGAATACTGTGTGCCGTGAAACGCTCGTTTGAGGATTAGGCCCGGGGTGACCTAAGCTGACGTGGCTCCCAACAGTGACCACGTTGCGAGTACCCCGGAGAGATTCGGTTCTGGCCCCCTTCGTCTAGCGGCCTAGGACGCCGCCCTTTCAAGGCGGTAGCGCGGGTTCGAATCCCGTAGGGGGTACCTGCTACGCGGTAGCGTGGAGCAGCAACGCAGCAAGGCCCTGTGGCGCAGTTGGTTAGCGCGCCGCCCTGTCACGGCGGAGGTCGCGGGTTCGAGTCCCGTCAGGGTCGCCACCACGGCGAGGCATACGCTGCCTTCCGGGCCAGGTAGCTCAGTCGGTACGAGCGTCCGCCTGAAAAGCGGAAGGTCGGCGGTTCGATCCCGCCCCTGGCCACCGTAGGAACGTCGGACGTGCCGGACGCAACTGGCCGGTGGCGGCCCGATGCCGGCCGTAGACGAATTGGAAAATCGGCGTGGCCATCAGCGTGGTGACAATCGCGACCAACACCAGAATGGTGAACAACGTCGGCGTGATGATTCCCGCTTCGAGTCCGATGTTCAGCAGAATGAGTTCGATCAGACCGCGCGCGTTCATCAAGGACCCCAGTGCCACCGATTCGCGCAGGGGAACTTTCCTCAGCCGCGCGGCCAACGCGCACGCGACTCCTTTTCCCGCGATCGACACGACGAGTATCCCGGCGGTCACCGCCCACAGCTTCGGGCTGTTCAGCAGTCCGATTTGGGTATTCAACCCGGAATAGACGAAGAATAACGGCAGTAAGAATGTGGTGACCAGTGGTTCGAGGGTGGCGGTGAGGTGCTCGGCGAAGAAGCCGGCCGGCATGGCGACACCGAGGATGAAAGCGCCGAAGATCGCGTAGATACCGATGGTGTCGGTGAGCCAGGCGCATGCCATGAGCAGGATGAGGACGCCGCAGAGGACCGAGGGCGTGACCGTGTTCCGGCGTTCCGAGCTTGTGCCGAGGCCGCGAAATGCCTTGCGTCCCAACGTGAGCAACAGCACGGTATAGAGGATTCCGCCGACGATCGCCGTCGCTGCCACGGCGGGGCTCCCGCGATGAATGGCCAGGACGGTCGCCAGGATGCACCACGAGATCGCATCGTCGGCCGCGCCGCAGGCCAGCGCCAGCGTACCCAGCGGCGTACCCGAAAGCTTCGTCTCGAAGATGATTCGCGCCAACATGGGAAATGCGGTAGTTGCGATGGATGCGCCCAAAAACATCATTGCCATAACAAGCGTGACGTCTTTGGTGAAATAGATGCGGCTGCCCAAAAGGGGAACGGCGATAAGCGCTCCCAATCCCAGGGGGACCACAATGCCTGCCGCCGAAACCGCGGCGGCAGTGCCCGCACGGTGTTTGATCAAATTGACGTCGAAATTGAGCCCGACGAGGAACATATAGAGCACCAGCCCGATTTGGGCCACGGTGTACAAGACAATATTGGAATGGCCTGCGGGAAACAGATGATGTTGTAAGCCCGGCGCCAGGCTGCCTAGCAGCGACGGGCCAAGAAGCACCCCCGCAATCATCTCCCCGACAACTTGAGGCTGACCCAAGCGCCGTGCCACCAGTCCCACCAATCGACAGGTCGCCAAGATGACGGTCAATTCCAAGAAGAAATGTATGGAAATGGCTGCGGGCACGACTCAAGTCCTCGGCGTCGATCGGGCGCAGGCGTCGATCGGTCGGTGTTGCTGCACGCCACGCACGTCGGGATAGCAGAGCGGGGCTAGGCCGGTTCTGGACACCGGTAGGTGGTCAAGTGTCATAGCCCTGCCCATCCCGGCCCGCGGCGAATCCTCAAGCGCAGACAGCACCTTAGGGCTGCGAACTCCGCTTGCCAGGGGCCTGATTTAGTGTAACTTTCTTAACTATTAAGCAACTTAGCGTATGTTGCTCGTGGGAGGTGGACTTGTGGACGCGCGAGCGCAACTGTCGCGCTTGAGCCCGCAGGCACGGGAGGCTCTGGCCCGACGGATCAAGACGCACCTGTCCGATGGCGACGCCGCTGCACCCGACCATGACGTCACCATCGTGGGTGGGGGAGTAGCGGCCCTGACGTTGGCGCGTGAGATTCGCCGCGCGCGCCCTCGCACGCGCATCCTGATCATCGAGCCGACCCCACGCCCGGTGCCGGAGATCACGCATACGGTCGGTGAGTCGACAGTCGAGATCTCCGCGCATTACCTGCGCGATCGCATCGGTCTGGCCGACCATCTGCAAACTTCCCAGCTCCGCAAAATGGGATTGCGAATGTTCTTCTCCCACAACGGCAACGACGATATCGCCCGACGAATCGAACTCGGCCAGAAGCAAACTCGACACCATCGTGTTCACAACGGCGAGTGAGTTCGTTCTCCAGTCGACCACGGTCGAT
>NZ_LZLE01000183.1 GCF_001673155.1 Mycobacterium sp. 1423905.2
TGAGCAGCCCGGCGACCACCGGTCGTCGGGTGTCGCCCTCGACGAGCAGCACGTCCTCGCCGAGTTCGGCGAACGCCCGGGACAGGTTCAGCGCGGTCGTCGTGGTTCCCTCACCGCCGAACGGTGCCGTCAACAACACTCGGCCGCCGCCGGGACCCATCGCGCGCAACAGCCGTGCCCGCAGTCCGCGCACCGCGTCGTCGAAGGAGATGTCGGTGCCGAATCGCGGGGCGTTGCCGCGCTTTCCGGGCAGCTCGGCCAGCGTCGGCAGGCCGGACAGCCGCTCCAGTTTCGCCCGGTCGCGCACGGTCCGGTCGGCCGCCTCGCGGGTCAACGCCACACCCGTGCCCAGCAGGAGGCCAGCGACCAGGCCCATCGCCATGTTGCGCACCGGCACGGGCTTGACCGGGTGGTCGGACACACCTGGTTGCTCCACGACCGTCGCCCGCGCCACGGGCACCGCGGTGGCGGGCACCGGCGTCATGGTCTGGGACGGCTCGGCGGGTGCCGTGGTGCCGTCACCGCCGAGCGGTTGCGGGCTGGGCTGGTCGCCGCCGTCGGTCGCCGGGACTGGGGAAGTCGGTGCAGGGGTGGGCGTTGCGGGCGCGACCGCAGGTTTGGGGGCGGCGCCGAGCGTACCGACCATGACGGTGAACTCGTCGGCGACCGCCTTGGCCAGCGTCGCTGCGCGATTCGGGTCGGTGTCGGTGACGGTGATGGTGAACAGGGTCGACTTCGGCGTGAACTGCACCCTGGTCTGGTTCGCCAAGGCGTCCGGGCTGACCGGCAGATGGTATTGAGCGACGGCGCGTTCGGCGACGGCGTGCCCACCGGCGATTGCGGCATACGACGACAACCGTTCCTGCGCGGCCTGGGTGCCCTGGTACACCTGTGCCAGGTCGGTTTCCCCGGAGAAGGAAATCAGCACGGTGGCCGACGATTCGTAGCTTTTGGTCTGGAACGCGGTAAGCGCCGCCGCCCCGGCCAGACAGGCCAGCAGCGCACCGACGAAGAGCTTCCAGTGGTGGGTCAGCGTCCGGACAAAGGTGCGGAAATCCATCGGAATGTACCTCTCTCAGCGCTGGTCAAGCGCTCTCTGGTGGCGGTGCGGCGCCGAGGCCGCGAACCAAGTCGGGCGTTCGGACCGCGCAGAAGTCATGCACGTAGTCCGGCGGCATGGCGAACGGATGGAATTGGCCCGAGGTCACCATGGACATCTGGTCGCGCTCCACGTCGAATTGCGCTATCGGCCGCAGCGCGGAGCCGGTGATGGAGAAGAGGTGGTAGCCGAGGTCCTGGATCGCGTCGAAGACGTCGTGAATGGGCACTTCGAGGTGGCGCTGCTCGATTTCGATGAGAATCGTTGGCCGGCACCGCCGCAGTAGCGACGACCCGCCGCGCAGCACCGACAATTCGTGGCCCTCCACGTCGATCTTGACGAAGTCGACGTCGGTGTCGGCGCCTATTTCGTCGTCGAGTCGCACGGTGGGAACGTGCAGCCGGCGCACGCCCACCCCTTGGCCGTCGAACCCGTGCGCGAGACTGGACTGCGCGGTCACCTGCCGGTTGTGATGTTGCGGCACAATCAGTTCGGCGGATCCGGCCGTGTCCGAGACCGCCACCTGCCGGAAGTGCACGCCGGCGCGGGACGCGGCGAGCCGGCGCAGCATCGGCGCGTTGTCCGGGTGCGGCTCGAAACTGTAGACCCGTCCGGCCTTCCCGACGCGGTGGGCCAGATGATAGGTGAACAAGCCCCAACTCGCCCCGACGTCGACGACGGTCGCGCCGTCGGTCGTGAAGTGGTCGGCCACGGCGAGGGCGAGGTCGTGCGGGCGTCGGCGTCGCCACAGCAGTTCGGTGGCCGCGGCCATCGCAGGGCGGCCGAAATACCGTCCGACGTTTCGCACCGTGACGAACTTCGCGGCCCAGTTGGCCGCATCGCTGTGCAGTAGGCGCTCTTTGGTCGACATTGCTCAGATGACTTTCCGGGTGAGGGGCCGAGATGCCAGTGTTTGGTCGATCACGTCCAGCAGTCGCTCGGCGGCGCGGTCGACGGTGCAGTACTGTGCGTAATGCCGCGCGGCGACGCTGCCGTGCCGGGCGGCGGTGACCGGATCGGCGAGCGCGTCGAACGCTCGGCTCAGCCCGGTGATGTCGTCGACATCGACTGGCGGGCAATCCGGTGGCTGGTATTCGGGCAATCCGCCCGTCGTGGACACGATCGGCATCACGCCCAGTTGCATGGACAGCACCTGCACGCCGCTTTGCGATGCGCGCCGGTAATGGGCGATAGATCCCTTGGCCGCGGCGATGGTGTCGACGACGTCGGCGTAACGGTACCTGCCGCTGCGCCACTGCACATGTTTGGGCAGCTCGCGGTTGTTCAGCGACCCGTCGCCGATGAGTAGCAAGTTGTCACCGCGCCAGCCGCTGCCGGCGACATGGTGTTGCCACGCCTGCAAAACGACGTCGAGGTTTTTGTACGGATTGAGCCGGCCGATCATCACGAAGTCTCGACGGTGGTGCGAGGTGAGCGGCGCCGCAACCAGATTCGGATCGAGATCGCTGGTCAGTGGCACCACATGCACCGGCGTTGCGGCCACGTCACGTCGGGTGGCCACGGCTTCGGCGACGTACTGGCTGTAGGTCACGGTGGCCCGCGAGCGCGCACCCCAGCGGTCGAACACGGCATGCTCGTAGGCGGGTCGTCGCTCGGCGTCGTCATGCGGGCAGTCGTCGTGGATCAGCTGAATCCGGGGCGCGTTGCCGGCCAACGCGATCCACCGCGGATCGCGGACCAGTTCGGTGAGCACCACATCCGGCCGGTAGGTCCGCACGCGCCGCCACGCGGCGAAGCTGGGCGTCCAGGTCGCGGCGGTCCGGAACCGCGGATCGAGCACCAGCTCGTAGGACCGCGCGGGTCCCGACTCGGGGTGTTGATCGGACGTCACCAGCAGCACGTCGGCGCCTCGGGCGCGCAACGCCTCGGCCTGCACCCGCGCCAGCGGCCGCAGCCACGGCGAAAGCCACAGAATACGAACCGGATTCATAGTCGCGCCCCGCTCGATCCGGTGTCCACCCACCAGCGCCCGTCCAGCTGCGGGTAACGCCGTGACACCTCGTCGTAGAGGTCGGGCAAGGTCAGCAGGACGCGGTCGGGATCGGCGGCCAGCAATTCTTCGGGCGAGATGATCCCGACATCGGTGCCGGGGATCCGGCGGCCCTGCTTGGCCGGTGACGCATCGGCGACGGCGGCGACCATGCTCTGGTCCACTTTCGCGATATTGAACAGCGCCGGCACGCGTGACCCCGCGCCGTACCCGTACACCCGATGCCCGTTACCCGCTTGTCTGCCAAGCCAGTCCCGCAGGTCGTTGACATGAGTCTCCACCGACCGCTGCAAGCGCGACAGCACGGCGGGGTCGGTCACCCCGAAGTCCACTTCGCGTTTGAGAAAGTCCGTCGCTTGCTCGTCGGGTTCGACGCTGCCGTGCACCGCGGCCACCAGAAAGGTGCCGCCATACAGATCGAACTCCCACGCCGTGGCTACGCTCATGCCGACCATGTCCAGCAGTGCCCTCAGCGCGGTCAGCGAATAGTAGGCAAAGTGTCCGTGCCGCAACGCGGTCCACTGACCCTGACTGACCATCGTCATCAGTGACGGGAACTGAATCAACAACACTCCGTCGGGCGCGGTGACTTTCGCCCGCAGCTGCAGGCCGTTGCGTTGGTCCGCATCGTGCATGACGCCGAACGAGTCGAGCACCACGTCGGCCACTTCGGCTTCGGTGAAGCCGCGGTCGGCCAGCAACGGCAGCCAGGTTCCGCCGTGCGGGCTACCGAACTCGTGCACCGTGTTCCCGCTCAACCAGCCCGCCGCCGCCACGCGCTGGACGGCGTCGGCGGCCTGATCCCGCAACGCCTGTGGTTCGATGCCGCGTGGTTCGGCGGTGACCGTGTCGTCATCGGCGAGTTGGGCCAGCCCGCAGCAGCCGCACAGATCCATCGCGAGCGCGTGGGCCGACTCGTCCGCGCTGACCGGTTCGGTCCGCAACGGAAAGTGGTCGGCCGCTGGCAGCGTGCCCAGATCGAGCACCCGGTGCAGATCGGTGCTGTCACATCCTCGGCAGGTACTCATGTGATCACCTGAGCACCACACTGCGCGGCCGCGCGTCGGTCACCATGTGCAGGGTCGGCAGCGGGAAGACCAGCTGGGCGCCCCACTCGGTGACATAGCTGAGCTGATCGGTGAGTTCTCGTTCCAGGTTCCAGGGCAGTACCAGGATCACGTCGGGGCGGTCCTTGGCGATGAGTTCCGGGTCATGGATCGGGATCCTCGTGCCTGGCGTGAAATGTCCGTGCTTGTAGGGATTACGGTCCACCGTGTACTCGAGCAGGTCGGTGCGGATGCCGCAGTAGTTGAGCAGCGTGTTGCCCTTGCCCGGCGCGCCGTAACCGACCACACGCTTGCCGTCGGCGCGGCACTGGAGGAGGAACCGCAACAGGTCCTGGCGGGTCGTCTCGGTGCGGCTGCGCAATTGCAGATAACCGTCCGGTCGGTGCAGGCCGGCGGCTTCCTCGATGGCGAGCACTTTGGCCACCCGCTCGGTGGGGGCTTGTGCGGACTGCACGGGACGGGCCCAAATGCGCAGCGAGCCACCATGAGTCGGCAACAACTCGACGTCAACGACCGCCAAGCCCGCCTGGGCCAGCGCATAGGTCGCGGAAAACAGGGTGTAGTACTGGAAGTGCTCGTGGTAGATGGTGTCGAACTGGCCGAGGCACACCAGGTTCAACGCGTGGTGCACTTCGATGCTCAGCCAGCCGTCGTCGGCCAGCAGCTCGCGCAAGGACCAGGTGAAGCCCCGCAAGTCGGGGATGTGTGCGTAGACGTTGTTGGCGACCACCAGGTTGGCCGGGCGGTGTTCGCTGCGGATGCGGCGGGCCAGATCACGATCGAGGAACTCCGACACGGTCGGCACGCCCCGTTGCCGGGCAGCCGCGCCGACGTTCAGCGACGGCTCGATGCCGAGGCACGGGATGCCTTTGGTGACCGCATGCTGAAGCAGATAACCGTCGTTGCTGGCGACTTCCACCACGAACGAGTCCGGGCCCAGCCGAAGGCGTGCGGCGGCTTCATCGACGAAGGTTTGCGCGTGCTGCACCCAGGTATCGGAATATGACGAGTAGTAGGCGTATTCGGTGAACGTGTCCTCGGGCGTGATCAGTGCCGGTATCTGCAGCAACAGGCAGTCCTGGCACAACCGCAGGTGCAGCGGGAACGTTGGTTCGGGTAGGTCCAGCTCATCTGCGGACAGGATCTTCTCGCACGGCGGGGTGGCACCCAGATCCAAGACGCTGAGCATGCGCTCCGAGTCGCACAAGCGGCACTTCATCTGACACTCGATTCGTTGTGTGGGAAAGATTTCACGACACTGCCTCAATTGCGTCGACGTAGGCGTCGGTCATTGCCTCCACCGTGTAATGCGCGCGCAGCCGCTCGAACCCGCGGTGCCCGACAGTGGGCAACTCCGACGGCTCGGCCAGGATTTCGGCCAGTCGAGACCGCCAGCCGGACACCGATACCGGGTCGACCAGATAACCGGCCCTCCCGAAGTCCAGCATTTCCGGAACCGCGCAAATGGCCGATGCGGCAACGGGAATCGCTCGCGCCATCGCTTCCAGGATCACCAGCGGAAAGGCTTCGGAGCGGCTGGGTACGCACAGCAGGTCCGCGTCGGCCAGCGCCGGTGCGGGGCCGGCCGACCAGCCACACCAGCGCACGCGGTCGCGCAATTCGGCCGGGGTGCGGGCCGCCAGTCGCTCCCGGTCCGGTCCGTCACCGAAGATCGAAAGCCGCCACGGTAGGTCGGCCAGGCCGCTCAATGCGTCGATCAGCAGGTGTGGATTCTTGTGCTCGACGATTCGGGACAGCATCACCAGATGCGGCGTCTTGTCCGGAGTCCTGGGCCGCGGGCCGGTGTCACCGTCGACGGCGACACCGTTGGGCGCAACGAAGGTCCGTCCGTCAAGCCGATGCTGTGCGGTCAGCATCTCCCAATGCCGTTGCGCCAGCACGATGAATCCGTCGGCGCGGCGCATCGCGGCCGTCAGGGGGCGCGAATAGATGGGTCGGTTCGCTTCCGGAGGAACGTGCGGAGCGACCAACCAGCGCCGCTCCCGGGCACCGGCCCGCCACAAGGAGGCGAAACCGGTCTCGGTGTTGGTGTCACCGCTGATCAACACCGCGGGACCGGCGGGCAGATCCAGGGCAGGCGCCCACCACGGTTGGCGCACCACCCGAACCGGGTGCGGGATCTCTTTGATCAACGGGCCGAACCGTTGCATGCACACGATGGTGACGGGGTAGCCGCGGCGCTCCAGTTCCGTTGCCAGCAGCGCCTTTTGCCGCTCGGCGCCACCGTAGACCAGGCGGTTGGTGGTGATCACGATGGACGGCTTGCCGGTGCGGCGCGCGGCGATGGCGCGCTTGCGGGCGTCCCGCTTGGATCGTTGCACCCGCTCTAACAGTGTGGTGCCGGCCAGATACGCGTCGGCGTGGTGCACGCTGTGTTGGCGTTCCAGCAGCAGCGCGATGTTGGCGCGCAACAAGTCGCGATTGCGGCGGCGTTCGGGGGAGGAGACCTCGGCGCCGTGCGTGGAGCCCGGCTCGGGTGTCGTTGCGGCGGCCGCCGGATTGCCGTGCTCCACTTCGAGTTCGTCGGCCAACAGCACCCGCCAGCCGGCGGCGCTGGCTCGCTCTTGCCAGTCGGTTTCTTCGCCGTAGAGGAAGAACTCCTCATCGAAGCCGCCGATCTGATTCCAGGCCGCCCGATTGATGGCCAGACAGATGCCGGCCAGATAGCCGTCGATGGCCTGCGTTTCGGCGGGCTGCTTGGCATACAGGTGCGAGACCGGGGTACCGCGCAGGGCATCGGAGTAACCGGCGGCGGCCACCAGCGCCCTGGTCAATGTCCGGCGGCGGGTGGCGATGTCCCACCGTTGCGGACCGGGCGCACCGTCGTCACGGACCAGCGGCGACACGGCGGCCACATCCGGTTGGCGCAGCAACTCCCTGGTGCGGGTCAACGGCCCCTGCAGCCGGGCGTCGGCGTTCATCAGCAGCAAGTCGGTGTCGGCGGGCGTGTGCTCCACCAGGGCGTTGAATGCCGCGCCGAAGCCGAGATTGACCGGCCCCAACACCCAGCGCACATAGGGGTACCGCGCGGCCAGCTCTTCGCGACCGGGATACTCGTCGCCGCTGTTTTCATAGACGTAGACCGGCAATTCGGGCGCATGCTCGGCCAGGCTGGCCAGACATTTCTCCACCAGGTCATGGCTCTTATAGGTGACGATGAGCGCGGACAGCGGACGGTCTGACCGCAGCGGGACCGCACCGCTGGGCCGCTTCAGATACGCCCGGTCCATTTCGGTTGTCATGCCGTCACCTGCTTCCGGAAGAGGGAGGTCAACGTCGCCCACTTGACTGGGCCCGCTGCCAGATTGGTGGCCAGGTACGCCGCTGCGGCGGCACCGAGCGCGACGATCACGTGCTGCCGGCACAGCAGCAGTGCCACCGCGACGCTGACCGTCGTGGGGAGCAGCGTGCGCGCCAGGTATGTCACCGGCGTCCGGTAGTCGCATTGCGTCCGTAACCGCCAGGTGGCGAACATCAAGCCGAGAAGCTCCGTACCCACCAACGTCATACCGGCCCCGACCGCGCCGAACCGGTTGTCCAACAGCACATTCAACGCGATGTTGACCGCTAGCGTGACGACGAACACCTTGAAGAAGTAGCGCTGCTGGTGGCAGGCGAACAGACCCTGACCGAGTGTGGCGGTGACGAATCGCAATGCGGCGGCACCGAAGAGCAGGCCCAGCGTCGGGGTACCCCGGCCGACGAAGTCTTGGTCGCCGAACAGCCCGATCAGTGGTCCGGCCAGCACGACGCCGACAGCGGCGATCGGCAGGGCGAGGAAGAACATCAGCTCAACGCAGCGGCGCAGGAAGGCGACGAAAGCCTCGGCATCGCGGGAGTACAGGGCGGTCGCCGTGGACAGGGTCGACCGGAGGAAGAAGACCGACAGCGCCTCGGTATTGAACGCGATCGTGTAGGCCAAGCCGTACACACCGACCTCGGCATGGGTGCTCAGCAACGACAAGATCACTTCGTCGGCCCGCCAGTACAGAATCCCGACCACCGCTGCGCCGGCCAGCGGGAGGCTTTCCCGCACCAAGTCGAAGGCTTCGCGCGGGGCGAACACCGGTCGCAGGGAGATCTGTCGCCCGGCGGCAACGCCTTGGATCAGCAGCTGCAACGCCGGGGGAATGAGTTGTGCGACCGCGAACCAGATGACGTCGGCTCGGGTCGCCACCAGCCAGCTGATCATCGCCAGCGATCCCAGCCGGCCGGCGACGTCGGAGATGGCCATCGCGGTGAATCGCACGGTGGACAAGAACACCGGCTCGAACCGCGTCGCCATGGTCAGCATGAGCAGTTGACCGGACAGCACCACCAGCATCACCCGGATGTCGGCGTCCCGATACACCAGCAGGCCGGAGACGACGGCCGCGGTCGCCAGCGGAACGCAATACATCAGGGACAGTCCGCTGTTGACCCGAACCAGCCGCTCGAGCTGCCCGGTCCCCGAACTCACCCGGCGCACGATGACCGAGCTCAGCCCGAGGTCGGTGCAGCTCGCCCACATCCCGATGAAGGCGGCCGCGATGGACAGCTGGCCGTAACGGCCCGGACCCAGGTAACGAGCGGTCATTGCCACCGCGAACACCGAAGCCAGCATGCCCAGCGCCCGGCATCCCAGCTGTACCGAAAACCCCTGCGCGATGCGGGAATGCTGCACCGTGGCCGGCTGGGCGGCGGTGGGCGTCGACGCGGTGATCTCGGTCATCAATACGCCCCGTCGCTGGCCAGGACGGCCTTGAGGGTCCGGGCGATGATCACCAGATCACCGGCCATGGACCAGTTGTCGACGTAGGACAGGTCAAGGCGCACCGAGTCCTCCCAGGACAGGTCCGATCGCCCGCTGACTTGCCACAAGCCCGTGATGCCGGGCTTCACCAACAGCCGCCGCTTGACTTCGCCGTCGTAGTTCTCGACTTCGCGCCGCAGCGGCGGCCGAGGCCCGACGACGCTCATATCCCGCTTCAAAACGTTGATGAATTGCGGTAATTCGTCGATGCTGAACCGGCGAAGTATCCTCCCGACGGGCGTCACCCGGGGGTCCTGGTGGATCTTGAACAGCATGCCGCCGGCGCCCTGGTTGAGCGGCAGCAGGCGTTCGACCTGCTGGTCGGCCCCGACCACCATGGTGCGGAACTTGAGCATGGTGAATGGCTCGCCGTCCAGGCCGATGCGTTCGGCTCGGTAGAACACGGGACCTTTGCTGGTCAGCTTGATCCACACCGCGGCGGCGAGCAGCAGCGGCGCGGTCACGATGAGCGCGGCCAGCGCGAAACAGAAGTCGAACGCGCGTTTCTGGAAACGTTGCGTCCCTTCGTATTGCGGCTTCTCGACATGCAGCAGCGGAAATCCCGCGATAGGTCGCACGGTCAGCCGGGCGCCGGCGACGTCCATCACGCCGGGGGACACCACGAGATCGACGTTCATCGTCTCGAGCTGCCACATCAGCTCCCGGATGTCCTGCACACCGAAGTGCTCGGTGCGGGTCACCGCCACCGTGTCCGCACCGCAGCCCGCGATGGCGGCGACCGCGGCGCTTTCGTCGCCCAGAATCGGAATGTTTTGTCCGGCAACGGTCAGTGTCTCGCCGCGCGGCGGACCGTATCCGGGGATGCAGACTGCCACGACGACGTAGCCGTCTTTCGGGTTGCGGATCAGTTCTTGGGCGAGGTGAGACACTCCGCGCCGGTCACCGATGGCCAACACCATGGTCTGGTACTGACCCTTGGCGCGCATCCGCCAGACCTGCCTGCGCCACAGATGGCGACTGGCCAGCAGTGCACAGGTGCCCACCGGCAGGGCCACCGCCAGATAGCCACGGGCCAAATCGATCTTGGCCAGCAGCGTGACCATTGCGATGACGCCGAACGTCGAGAAGGAGGCGCTGGCGATGCGCCGATATTCGTCGATGCCGGTGCCGATGATGCGCGTCGAGCGGGTGTGGAACATCGCGATGGATGACAGCCACAGCAGCGCAAACAGACACGAGAACAGGGTCATCACCGGGCCGGGGTATCCCGACGTGGTGGGTTCGTCGCCGAATCGGACGTATTGCGCCAGCGTCACCGCGACGCAGACGATCACCGAGTCGGTGAGCACCAACTGACGCGAATACCGCTGCTGCCAGCGGGAATTGGCGTCCAGTTGAGATGTCCCCGGCGGATGCGGGGTGAGGATCATCGGTCCGCTCTGCGGGCCGTGTGGTGAACCGTCTTCGGCTCGAAGTGTGGTCGTCATGCCGGCCGCCCTGCCACAGCGCCGGTGTCGACGTGGCCGCGGATGGTGCCGGCGTAGTAGACACCCGGATAGCAGATGAGTTGAGCGCGCGCGGCGCGCAGCAGCGCAATCGGCCCCTGCACCAGGTAGCGGCGGGCCAGGCGCCGCGGCTCGCGGGTGAGCCGGTAGAGCCATTCCAGTCCGGCCCGCTGCATCCAGCGAGGGGCGCGGCGAGTGGTGCCCGCCAGGAAGTCGATGGCGCCGCCACAGGGGAGGAAGACCTGTGCGCCGGTGGCGTACCCGTACTGGTCGACCCACTGTTCCTGGCGCGGCTTGCCCAGGCTGACGATCAGGATGTCGGTGTCGGCGGCGCGAATCGACGAGACCAAAGTCTCGGCGCGCAAGTCGAGGTCGGCGGCACTGGGTGCCCACATTCCGGAGACGCAAAGCGCGGGAAACCGGTGCGGCAGCTGCTGTTTCAGCAACGAATGGGTCTCAGCGCTGCCGCCCAGGAAACCGACCCGGTGACCGTGCTGCTCGGCCAGCTCCAGCACCGCGGGCAGTAGGTCGGCTCCGGTCACCCGGGGCCAGGGCTGGGCGGTCAACAGTTGGCCGCGCCAGGCGATCGGCATGCCGTCGGCCAACAACAGCCATTCCAGCTGACCGTTCGGCGCGGCGCCCACCGAGCGGAAATGGTGTAGGTGGTCCAGGTTCACCGAACCGACGGCTAAGCCGTGCGAGGACTGATATGCCAGGCGGGATTTGATGATCGACAGCACTTCGTCGGTTTCGCAGCGTTCGACGATGCTCCCGCTGACGACCATGCGTACCGCGCTGCTGGGTAGCGTGTGCTGGGCCATGTCGACTTACCTCCTGCGCTTCTCGCGCGGGCGGCTCATGGTTGCGTGCTCTCGACCGGGGCCAGGCCAGCATCCAACAGCGGCCAGCTGGCGTCCTTCTCGGAGATGACCGTGACCGGCAAGGGCCACGCGATACCGAATTCCGGCTCGTTCCAACGGAAGTTCTGCTCGCTGTCCGGGACGTAGGGACCGCTGATCTGGTACAGGACTTCGCTGTTGTCGGTCAGAGTCTGGAATCCGTGTGCGATGTAGGGAGGAATGAACAAGGCGCGGTGGTTCTCCGCGCTGAGTTCGACCATGACGTGCTTGCCGTAGGTAGGTGACTCCGGTCGGACGTCGACCGCGACGTCGGCGATCGCGCCGCGGATGCAACGCACCAGCTTGGCCTCCCCGTGGGGCGGAAGTTGCCGGTGTAGCCCACGCACGGTCCCCCGGGTGTGGTTGAGGCAGATGCTGGTCTGGGAGACATCGGAGATCAGCCCGCGCTCGGCGAACTCGTCGGCGCAGAAGATGCGGGAGAAGAAGCCGCGGTGGTCACGATGCGGCTCGATGTCGATGATCGTCACGCCGGCGATGTTTGTGGGGGTGTACTTCATACCGTTCCTCTCCGGTGGCCCCGCGGAGAGAACGGGTTGAGCACTGCTTTTTCCAATACGAACGCCTCGGCGTAGTGGGCTCGGCTTTGCACGCCGCGCACCCGCATCAGGCCGAGGAAGGATTCCTCGTCGAACCAGTCCCGTCCCGCCTGAGACGGGTAGCACTGCGCCAGCAGTCTGGCTTTTCGCTGTGCCGCTTCCTTGGGTACCGGCACGTACACCGAAGTTTTCGGCAGGTCGGACTCCCACTTGAGAATCTCGTAGCCCAGGACCAGGTGGGCGCGGAATTCGGTGGGGATCAGTTCGGCGATCAGGCGGTGATCCTGGTGGTAGTCGGCGCGCTGCGGTCCGATCACCAGCCCGGGTTCGCACTCGCGGCGGAACGCGGCAATGCGTTGTTTGACCGCTCCCCAGTGCTGAGGCAGCCGCCCGTCGGGCAGATCGGCGACGGTGAGGCGCACGTCGGTGCGAGGCAGGAACGTGGCGAACGCGTTCTTTTCCTCCGGTTCCCGCTCACTGCCGGCCCCGGTCAGGACCAAGGCGTGCACGACGAGGTCCGGGTTGCGGCGCGTCATCTCCATCAACATGGCGCCGGCACCAATAAGGATGTCGTCACAGTGCGCGCCGATGGCCGCGACGGATCCGACGCTGGACGCGAACTCCATCATGCTGAGCGCCCCGTCGATTGCGCCGTCTCCCAGACCGCCCAGGGTCGGATCCCGCGGTTGTAATCGGCGTCGAGTTCGGCCCGTTCCTTGAAGGTGTCGGCCGGCTTCCAGAAGCCCTCGTGTTCGTATCCGAGGAGCCTTCCTGTCCCGGCCAGCGTCATGCAGGCATCACCGACCAGGTCGCCGTCTTCGGGAATCAGATCGATGACCTCTTGACTGAGGACGAAATAGCCGCCGTTCACCCAAATCGGAAACTTGGCGATGGGCGCGATCTCCTTGATGTCACCGCCCGTGCTGACATCGACACAGTGGAAGGACGACTGCGGCGGCACGACGAGCATCGATGCCGCAGCACCGTGGGCGTGGAACCGCTCGATCATGGTGTCCAGCGGGGCGTCGGTCAGCACATCGGCGTAGTTGGCCAGAAAATACGGGTCGTCTCCCAGATGCCGGCGCACCCGGCGTAGCCGTTCCCCGATCGGTGATTCCAACCCGGTGTCGACAAAAGTGATGGTCCAGTCCGACATGTCCGAGTCGAGCAACTCGACATGACCACCGCGCATGACGAAGTTGTTGGACTCCGTCTCCCGGTAGTTGAGGAAGAAGTCCTTGATCATCGCCTGGCCATAGCCCAGGCACAGGATGAACTCCGTGTGCCCGTAGTGGGCGTAGTAGCGCATGACGTGCCACAGCAGCGGCCGGGGCCCGACCATTTGCAGCGGTTTGGGCACCAGGTCGCCATCGGCGCTGCGCATGCGCATGCCGTAGCCGCCGCAGAAGAGTACGACCTTCATGACCGGACACCCCTCGAAGCCCGGGCTGAAGCGGTTGCGTATGACCCGTCCATGACCATGTCCCCCTTACTGCGCCTTATTCCGTACTTTGAGAATGATTTAGTGCCTATGCTGTTACTACGAGTCTGTGGCGACATATGGCGGGTTCCCGTTCGTTCGCTTGCTGCTGGTGGGCGCTAGTCGTGGGGGTCGCTGAGTGCGACGGATTCCGCGGTCATAGCAGCTCTCCGTAGCCGGCCGAGGGCGGCTGAGCCATCACCGTCGGAACCAAGCCGTAGCGGGGACCGGGCGCCGGGCCGGGCGCGGCGGCCGTACGCGGCAGTCCGCCCAGCACGCTCGGCGGGACGGTCCCCATCCCGCCGTTCAGACTCCCGCCGGGCAGAGCCGAGCTGATACTGCCGAAGTGCGAGGTGGGGATCACGCTGGTCCAACCGGCCGGCACGGACAACGATCCCAAACTGGCCGCTTGGCCCATGCTGCCCATCACCCCGCCACCGAGTCCCTCCGCGGCGGAACCGGCCGCACCGGCGGCATCCGCGGCCAGCCCCGCGACGTCGGCACCCACCTGTTGGGCGGCGGTGCTGGCCATCCCTTGCAAGCTTTGGGCGATGCTGAGCAATCCGGACAGCCCATAGATCGGTGTGGTGCTCAACATGATCAGGTTGGCCATGTCGGTGGTGGAACCGGAGGGCAGTGTCCCCAGCCCCGCGAGAGAAAGCGGACTGGTGCCCGCGGCGGTCGGCGACGCCATGTCCTGCAATGCGGAAGGTACCGAGTTCACCAGTGACGCCAACGTTCCTTGAGTGGCACCGGCCTCACCGCCGGCTTGGGAGACGGCGGCGGCTTGCGTGGCGCCCGCGGTAGGAGCGGCCACCTGCGGCGGCGCCTCGAACGGGGTCAGCGTCGACGCGGCCGAAGAACTACCGGCATAGCCGAACATGGCAGCGCTGTCCTGGGCCCACATCTCGCAGTAGTGCGCTTCGGTAGCGGCGATGGCCGGTGAGTTCTGGCCGAAAAAATTGGTCGCGACCAGCAACGCCAGCAGGCTGCGGTTGGCGGCGACGACCATCGGTGGGACGGTGGCGGTGTAGGCGGCCTCATACGCGGCGACCGCGGCCCGGGCCTGGGCGGCCGCCTCTTCCGCCTGTTCGGCTGTCGCGGTCATCCAGGCCGCGTACGGCGTGGCCGCCGACGCTGCCGAGATTGCCGCAGCACCCTGCCACGGGGCGCTGGTCAGGGTGGCAATCACCGACGAATACGCCGACGCGGCGGCGTGCAATTCGGTGGCCAACTCGTCCCAGGCCACCGATGCGGCCAACAATGGCCCCGCGCCGACGCCGGCATACATCCTGGCCGAGTTGATCTCCGGTGGTAACGCACCAAAATCCATGGTTCCAGCCCCCCGTTGCGTCGACCCGCCGCTACATGGCTCCCGCCGCGTTGGCCGCTTCAGTGGCGGCGTACGACGCGGCGCTGACCCTCAAGACATCGACGAACATCTGGTGAATCGCCGCGGCTTGCGCGCTCACGGCCGCATACATCTGGCCGTGCGCGGCGAACTGCATGGCGGTCAACGCAGAGACCTCGTCCGCTGCCGCCGGCGCCAAGCCGGTTGTGGGAGCCGCCGCGGCGGCGTTGCCAGCCTCGACGTTGGAGCCGATGCCTTGCAAGGTGTGAGCCGAGGAGGCGAGCACCTCCGGTTGTGCGGTCACGAACGACATTGCGCTTCCCCCTACGCCTGAAAGGCGACCGTTGCGTACAAACTGCCAATCACACGAAAGGGAGTATTACATACTTTTGGGATGTGCACCATGCTGGAAGCTAAACGAGAGTATTGTCACATGGCACTCTTGAGCTCTTGCGTGGAAACGCTCCACATCGTCGGCGGACTGATAACCTCAGAAACGGCGCAAACGCCAGCTGAGAAGCGCCGGTGAGGGCTCAGGATGTAACGAATTGGCCGCCCTGCTCGAGGAAGGCATCGCGAACGTGACAGCGATCAGCCCGACAACTGAAAGTGTCGATTCCCCATTGCGGCAGCCATGAGTCCATCGGATCAGCACCCGACCGACTCGGCCGACGGCCGAGCCGATACCACCCGGCGTCACATCCTTCGCGCCGCGGCGCACCAGTTCGCTCGGCACGCGTACCACGACGTCGGGCTCGACGACATCTTGGCCGAAGCCCAGCTGACCAAGGGCGCAATGTACTTCCACTTCCGCTCCAAGCACGCGCTGGCGGTGGCGATCATCGAGCAACACACCGCGGATGCGGGGGTCGCCGTCCGGGAGCTGCTGGCCAGGCAACTCTCGGGGTTGGAGACCCTGATCGACTTCTGCTACCTCATCGCGTTGCGAGAAGCGACGCACGATATGGCCCGGGCCGCGATGCATCTGCTCGGCACGGTCGGTCGGACCGAGGGGCTGCAACGCACGCTGCTGGACGGCTGGGTCGAGGGTTTGGCCTACGTCGCGCGACGTGCGATCGATGAAGGTGACATCGCCGAAGGCTGCGACCCCGAGGACGTCGGGCGCCTGATCGTGTCGATGTATATGGGCTTGCGGCAAACCAGCGAGCTGGACAAGCCTGAGCAGTTTTTGCTGGACCTGGAGAAAAACTGGGCGCTGGTGCTGGCCGGCGTCTTGCAGCAGGACCGCACCGACTACTTCCAGCAGTTCATCCGGCGTCGCACGGCATTGGCGATCCGGACCACGTCGACGGCCATCCCGGACTGACCCGCAACCCCCGGGACGAACTCGCAACTGGCTTTGGGGCGGCTGTTAGGCTTTACGCGCTGACCAGGAACTATGAGACGCAGGGCCGTCGCCCGCGCGCCTCGGGAGCAGTGCGGAGGAACGAATTCGATGGCGCGCCAGGTCCGATCTGAGGCAACCCGGCGAAAGATTCTGGACGCAGCGGTCGACGTCTTCACCGAAGTCGGGTACGCCGCCGCGGCGTGGGGCACCATCATCGAGCGAACAGGTATGACCAAGGGTGCGCTCTACCATCACTTCGACTCCAAAGAGGCGCTGGCCTCAGACATCATCAACGAAGGCGCCGACGTGCTGCTGCGCGCGTTTCGCAACGTGTGCGTGCCGGCGTCGCCCGCGTTGGAGAACATGATCCACGGCACTTTCGCCTTCGCCAGCGTGCTCAACTCCGACAAGACGGTCCGTGCCGCCGAACAGCTGGCCGCCGCCCTGAGCGGCTTCAACGAAGCGGCCGCGCGCTCCAGCGCAAGCTGCGTGGCGGAGATGGCCGCGGAGGCCCGGCGCGCGATCGCCGAAGGCGACCTGCGCGAGGATGTCGACCCCGATGTGCTCAGCGAGTCGATCATCGGCGCCTTGTTCGGTACCCGGTTACTGCTGACCGCGATGTCGGGGGCGAAGGACAGCGTGGACCAGACCCAGGACCTCAGCGGGCGGTTGAGTCAGTTGTGGACCTTGCTGTTGCCCGGCATCGTGACCGAGGCGTCCTTGCCCTACTTTCGGCAGTTCCTGGCGCGCGAAGCGATGCGCCATGCCCGGCCCGCCGCGCCGGCGAGCTAAGCCTGGGCGATCGCGGTGCTCGACCGGTGGTGGCGGACGATTCGCGCCGGAACGCCGGCGACGTCGACGTCGTCAGGTACCGATTTGACCACGATGGCGCCGGCTCGGACGCCGACTCGGCTCCCGATGTCGGCGCCGAACACCATGGCGCCGGGGTAGAGGTAGACGTCGTCGCCGATGCTCGGGTACTGGCCCGGACGTCCTTCTCCGACCGAAACGCCTTGATGGATGCGGCAATTGGCGCCGATGCGGGCGCGATAGTGCACGTGCACCGGTCCGATGTGGGCGATCGACAGCCCCGGCCCGAACACGTTGCGCGGAATCACGTAGCCGAGTCGCTCGCCCAGGAACTTGGTCCGCAGCTGCAGGTATCCGGCGATCAGTCGCCCCGCCGGCGTCCGGGCGGAGTTGGTCCAATACTCGGATTTGCGCAGCAGCCGCTGGAAATAAGCGGGCCGCTGCGTGATGCGGTACCGGTGCCGCCAACGATCGAGGCCTTGGGCTGCCATGTCCGCCGCGAGATACGACGCCAGGTCGGCGCGAGTCTTGATCACAGGGCAATCATACTATTTGTGCGCTAGTAACGCTCAGTCGATACTAAAGGTCTGAAACGTCAGCGCTCGTCTTCCCACAGCTGCTCGGTCAGGTCCTGAAACGCCGCGAGAGCGAAGTTGTCGTCGGCACGCATCACGGCCGACCGGCTCATCAGTGCCCGTACCACCGAGCCGTCTTTGTGAGCCAGTTCGACGACCATGTTGGCCAAAGCGTGCACGAAGGAAAGCAGCGACGATTCCGAGTCTGGAGTCTGGTGGAAGATCTCTTCGAACCGCAGCGACAACACCTCCTCCGGTTCGCAGCCAACCATCTGGGCGAACGCGGTGTTGGTGAACAGGATGCTGCCGTCGTGGCCAATGGCGAGCACAGGGACCGGGATCCGTTCCAGCACAACCAATGCGGGCAACTGCTTGAGGGTGGTCATCGGCGATTGGGTGAGTTGCCGGTTGCGTCGTCGGTCCACCAGCCGATTATGTCCTATGGCAGAAGATATGCCAGCTTTGCTGGTGGTTAACGCCGCCGCGGCGGTGCCCAGGGCGCCGGCGCCCACCTGCGCCGACTGCGTCGTCCCGGCTGAAGGCGGGTCGAATTCCATTGCGAATTCCTATGATTGGGCTGACTCGGGCACCTGATAGCGAGGGAAAACGCCGCTGGGCGGCGGCAGTGCGGTCCCCGCGGCGAGCCGCTGGCTGACCGCTGTGAATGACCGCTGGTCATTTGCTTGGCCGAGCAGGTCGAGGACCTTGCCCGCCGACTCCGGCATCACCGGCTGCACCAACAAGGCGGCTATGCGGACCACCTCGCAGGTGACATACAAAGTGGTGCGGAACCGCACTTGGTCCGCTTCGGCTTCGCTCTTACGCAGCACCCATGGCTGCTGTGCGGAGAAGTACTTGTTGGCGTCACCGAGCATCAGCCAGATCGCCTCGAGCGCCAGGTGCATCGCCTGGGCGTCGAAGTGCCCGCGCACCCTTTCCAGCAGCCCGTCCGCCGTCGCGAGCAATTCGGTGTCGGCCGCATCGAATTCACCGGGATGCGGCACCACCCCGTCGAGATTCTTGGCGATCATCGACAGCGAGCGCTGCGCCAGGTTCCCCAATTCGTTGGCCAGATCGGTGTTGATCCGGGTGATGATCGCCTCTTCGCTGTAGCTGCCGTCCTGGCCGAACGGGATTTCGCGCAGCAGGAAGTAGCGGAGTTGGTCCACGCCCAACGTCTCGACGAGCGCGACCGGGTCGACGGTGTTGCCCACCGACTTACTCATCTTCTCGCCGCGGTTGTGCAGGAACCCGTGCGCGAAGACCCGGCGCGGCAACTCGACTCCGGCCGACATCAGAAACGCCGGCCAGTACACGGCGTGGAACCGGATGATGTCCTTGCCGATCATGTGCAGATCGGCGGGCCAATACCGGCGAAACAGCTCGGAGTCGGTGTCCGGGTAGCCGGCTCCGGTCAGGTAATTGGTCAGCGCATCCACCCAGACGTACATGATGTGCTCGGGGTGATCGGGAACCTGCACACCCCAGTCGAACGAGGTACGCGAGATGGACAGATCGTCCAACCCGCCGGAAACGAAGCTGATCACCTCGTTGCGGCGAGTTTCAGGAGCGATGAAGTCCGGATGAGCGTCGTAGTGTGCCAGCAGCTTGTCGGCATACGCCGAAAGCCGGAAGAAGTAGGTCTGCTCTTCGGTCCAGGTCACCGGGGTCTGGGTTTCCACCGCGACCCGGGTGCCGTCCTGAAGTAACTGGGTCTCCGATTCGACGAAGAACCGCTCGTCGCGCACCGAGTACCAGCCGGCGTAGTTGTCGAGATAGATGTCGCCGGAGGCGGCCATCCGTCGCCAGATCTCCTGCGACGCCTCGTGGTGGTCGGCGTCGGTGGTGCGGATGAACCGGTCGAAGGAGATGTTGAGCTTCTCTTGCAGGCGCTGGAAGACATCGGAGTTGCTGCGGGCCAGGGCGGCGGTCGGCACCCCGGCGGCCGTGGCGGCTTGGGCGACCTTGAGGCCGTGCTCGTCGGTCCCGGTCAAGAAGCGCACGTCGAAGCCGTCGAGTCGTTTGAACCGGGCGATCGCGTCGGTGGCGACGTACTCGTAGGCGTGGCCCATGTGCGGCGCGCCGTTGGGATAGGCGATCGCCGTGGTGACGTAGTAGGGCTGCGGTGGCTTCATCGAGAAACCACCCTATTGGGTGGACCTATTGTGTGCGCGTGAGCTCCAACAAGCGAGAAGCACCGCCCCCGCCGCAGCCGCTGGCGCCGTTGATCGATGCGCACACGCACTTGGACGCGTGCGGCGCGACCGACGCCGCGGGCGTGACCGACATCGTCGACCGGGCGGCCGCCGTCGGGGTGAGCGCCGTGGTCACGATTGCCGACGACATGGATTCGGCGCGCTGGGTGACCGCGGCGGCCGAGTGGGATGCACGGGTGTACGCCGCGGTGGCGTTGCACCCCACCCGTGCCGACGCGCTGACCGAGGCCGCGCGCGCCGAGATCGAACGGTTGGCGGCCCATCCGCGCGTGGTGGCGGTCGGCGAGACCGGCATGGACATGTATTGGCCGGGGCGACTCGAAGGTTGCGCGGCACCGGACACCCAGCGCGAGGCCTTCGCCTGGCATATCGACCTGGCCAAGCGGATCGGCAAGCCGCTGATGATCCACAACCGGCAGGCCGACCGCGAGGTGCTCGACGTGCTGCGCGCGGAGGGCCCGCCTAAGACGGTGATCTTCCACTGCTTCTCGTCGGACAGTGCAATGGCCCGCGAGTGCGTGCAGGCCGGTTGGCTGGTCAGCTTGTCCGGCACAGTGAGCTTCCGTAACGCCCGAGACCTTCGCGAAGCCGTGCCGCTGATCCCCAGCGAGCAGCTTCTGGTGGAAACCGACGCGCCCTTTTTGACCCCGCACCCGTACCGCGGGGCAGCGAATGAACCGTATTGCCTGCCCTACACCGTGCGGGCGCTGGCTGAGCTGCTCGATCGCCGGCCCGAGGAGCTGGCCGAGGTCACCACGAGCAACGCTCAACGGGTCTACGGGGTGGAGTGAACCGAGGCCGTGCGGTGCCCAACGGCGCCTAACAGTGTGTCGCCCGAGTTGCTCAGCATTGGCCGGTTCGTTACCGTCTTGTGATCGAACGGGTGGGCCTGCGGGCCCATTTCGTCATTTGCAGCTGAGAAGGTCGTTGGGTTTGAGTTGTTGCTTACGTTGGGGATAGACGGACATTGAATCTAGTAGCCAAACTTCATCAAACTGAATCACCGATATTGCGCTTGATTGTTGGCGCCCTGCTCACCGTGCTGGCTTTCGCCGGGGGCTATGCGGTGTCCGCGTGCAAGACCGTGACGCTGGCCATCGACGGCACCGAACTGCGGGTGACGACGATGAAGTCGCGGGTCATCGACGTCGTGCAGGAGAACGGCTTTTCCGTCGACGAGCGCGACGACCTGTACCCGGCCGGTGACGTGGCCGTCCACGACGCCACCAAGATCGTGTTGCGCCGCAGCCGCCCGTTGCAGATCTCCCTCGACGGGCACGACGCCAAGCAGGTGTGGACCACGGCGTCCACCGTCGACGAGGCGCTGGCCCAGCTCTCCATGACCGACACCGCTCCGGCAGCGGCGTCGCGCGGCAGCCGGGTTCCCCTGGCCGGGATGGCCCTGCCCGTCGTCAGCGCGAAGACGGTGCAGATCAACGACGGTGGTGCGGTCCGCACCGTGCACCTGGCCGCGCCGAACGTCGCCGGACTGCTGGTGGCCGCCGGCGTGCCGCTGATGGGCGGTGACCACGTCAGCCCCAACGCGACGGCCCCGATCGTCGACGGCATGCAGATCGAGGTGACCCGCAACCGGATCCAGACCGTGACCGAGCGCATGCCGTTGCCGCCGTCGGCCCGTCGCATCGAGGACCCGGACATGAACATGAGTCGGGAGATCGTCGAAGACCCCGGATCGCCGGGCACCCAAGACGTCACCTTCGCGGTCGCCGAAACCAACGGCGTCGAGACCGGTCGGCTGCCGATCGCCAACGTCGTGGTCACTCCGGCCCGCGAAGCCGTGGTGCGGGTGGGCACCAAGCCGGGCACCGAGGTGCCGCCGGTGAGCGACGGGCAGATCTGGGACGCCATCGCGGGCTGCGAAGCCGGCGGAAACTGGGCGATCAACACCGGTAACGGGTATTACGGCGGTGTGCAATTCGACCAGGGCACCTGGGAGGCCAACGGCGGCCTGCGCTACGCGCCGCGCGCCGACATGGCCACCCGTGAAGAGCAGATCGCGGTCGCCGAAGTGACGCGCTCGCGTCAAGGGTGGGGCGCCTGGCCGGTGTGCAGCGGCCGGGCGGGTGCAAACTGACGATTCGGCTGCTCGGGCGCACCGAGATCAGGCGGCTGGCCAAAGAACTCGATTTCCGGCCCCGAAAGTCACTGGGGCAGAACTTCGTCCACGACGCCAACACCGTGCGCCGCATCGTCACGCTCGCGGGCGTCGGCCGATCCGACGAGGTGCTGGAGGTGGGACCGGGCCTGGGGTCGTTGACCCTGGCGTTGCTGGACCGAGGCGCTGCGGTCACCGCCGTGGAAATCGACCCGGTGCTGGCCGCGCGGCTGCCGCAAACCGTAGCCGACCACTCGCACAGCGAAGCCCAGCGGCTCACCGTGGTCAACCATGACATCCTTACGCTGCGCCGCAGCGATCTGCCCGCCGAACCGACCGCGGTCGTCGCCAATCTGCCCTACAACGTCGCGGTGCCGGCCTTGCTGCACCTGCTGGCCGAGTTCCCCTCGATCCGGAGCGTGACGGTGATGGTGCAGGCCGAGGTCGCCGAACGGCTGGCCGCCGAACCGGGCGGCAAGGAATACGGCGTGCCGAGCGTCAAGGTGCGCTTCTTCGGGCGGGTGCAACGGTGTGGCACGGTGTCGCCGACGGTGTTCTGGCCCATTCCCCGGGTCTACTCCGGGCTGGTGCGCATCGACCGCTATCAGAGCTCGCCGTGGCCGACGGACGAAGCGTTCCGCGAGCGGGTGTTCGAGTTGATCGACATTGCGTTCGCGCAGCGGCGCAAGACGTCGCGCAACGCCTTCGCCGAGTGGGCCGGCTCGGGCAACGAGTCGGCGAACCGCCTGCTTGCGGCGAGCATCGATCCCGCCCGGCGCGGCGAGACGCTGTCCATCGAGGACTTCGTGCGCCTGCTGCAGCGCTGTGACGCCGACCTGCCGCCCATGCCCGGACACGCGTCTGCGAGCTGAGGAACATGCTGAGGCCGCCGCCGTCCGCAGCGATAGTCTGCTGCCGTGTCCGCGTCTGACGGCAACACCGCCGAATTGTGGGTGCCCACCGGGTCGGTGACCGTGCGCGTGCCGGGCAAGGTGAACCTCTACCTGGCGGTCGGGGATCGCCGCGACGACGGCTATCACGAGCTGACGACGGTGTTCCAGGCGGTGTCGCTGATCGACGAGGTGACCGTGCGCAACGCCGACGTGTTGTCGCTGGAACTCGTCGGCGAGGGCGCCGAACAGCTACCCACCGACGAACGCAACCTGGCCTGGCGAGCCGCCGAGCTGTTGGCCGACCATGTCGGACGGGCTCCGGACGTATCCATCCTGATCGACAAGACCATTCCGGTGGCCGGCGGAATGGCCGGCGGCAGCGCCGACGCCGCCGCCGTGCTGGTGGCGATGAACTCCCTGTGGGAACTCGCCTTGCCCCGTCGCGACCTGCGCCTGATGGCCGCGCAGTTGGGCAGCGATGTCCCGTTCGCTCTGCACGGCGGAACCGCGCTGGGCACCGGCCGGGGCGAGGAGTTGGCAACGGTATTGTCCCGCAACACCTTTCACTGGGTTTTGGCGTTCGCTGAGGGCGGCTTGTCGACGCCGGCGGTGTTCGGCGAGTTGGACCGGCTGCGCGAGGCCGGCGATCCGCCGCGGCTGGCCGAGCCTGGGCCGGTGCTGGCCGCGTTGGCCGCCGGTGACCCGCATCAACTCGCACCGCTGCTGGGCAACGAACTGCAAGCGGCCGCGGTCAGCCTGGACCCGTCGCTGCGACGTGCGCTGCGCGCCGGCGTGGAGGCGGGTGCGCTGGCCGGCATCGTCTCGGGGTCCGGGCCAACGTGTGCGTTCCTGTGTACGTCCGCGGCGCAGGCCGTCGACGTCGGCACGCAATTGTCCGGGGCGGGAGTGTGCCGCACGGTGCGCGTGGCCAGCGGGCCGGTACCCGGCGCGCGAGTGGTACCGGCGCCGATGACCGAAGCATGACGGATGTGTGAAATCTGCCTCAAAACACTTTTGCGTTTGGCAGTTACTTAAGAGGAGCTTAAGATAATCCGCGGTGACGAGTAGCGGTGTGCACATAGGTGCGGGATTTTCGCCCGGCGCGACGCAGCGTCGGGCCGTTGTCTCATCACCGGACCGAGACCTAATTGCTCCCCAAATGTATGCGCGCGCCTGCTCCACAGTGGCATTCAGCAGGCGGAACATGAAAGTTCGGCCCTTGGGGCCGACATCGAGGAGGTTGCTTTGAGCAGGTTTACCGAGAAGATGTTCCGCAACGCTCGCGAGTCCACCAAGGGCATGGTGACCGGCGAACCGCACACCCCGGTCCGGCACACCTGGGGTGAGGTCCACGAGCGCGCGCGTCAAATCGCGGGCGGCTTGGCGGCCATCGGCGTCGGCCACGGCGACGCGGTGGGCGTGCTGGCCGGTGCCCCGGTGGAAATCGCTCCCGCCGCGCAAGGGCTGTGGATGCGCGGCGCCAGCCTGACCATGCTGCACCAGCCCACCCCCCGCACCGACCTGGTCGTGTGGGCCGAAGACACCACCACCGTCATCGACATGATCGAGGCCAAGGCGGTCATCATCTCCGATCCGTTCATGGCGGCCGCGCCGGTCCTCGAGGAGCGCGGCGTCAAGGTCGTGACCGTCGAGCAGCTGCTGGCGGCCGACCCGATCGATGCCATCGAGGTCGGTGAGGACGATCTGGCGCTGATGCAGTTGACCAGCGGATCGACCGGCTCGCCCAAGGCCGTGCAGATCACGCACCGCAACCTGTACGCCAACCTCGAGGCGATGTACATCAGCGCGGAGTACAACGAAGACACCGACGTCATGATCAGCTGGCTGCCTTTGTTCCACGACATGGGCATGATCGGCTTCCTGACCGTCCCCATGTACTTCGGCGGCGAGCTGGTCAAAGTCACCCCGCTGGACTTCATGCGCGACACGCTGCTGTGGGCCAAGCTGATCGACAAGTACCAGGGCACCATGACGGCGGCCCCGAACTTCGCCTACTCGTTGTTCGCCAAGCGGCTGCGCAAGCAGGCCAAGCCGGGCCAGTTCGACCTGTCCACGTTGCGGTTCGCGCTGTCGGGCGCCGAGCCCGTCGAGCCGTCGGACGTCGAGGACCTCTGCGACGCCGGCGCGCCGTTCGGACTGAAGCCCGAGGCGATCCTGCCGGCCTACGGAATGGCCGAAATCACCTTGGCGGTGGCGTTCTCCGAGTGCGGTGCCGGTCTGGTAGTCGACGAGGTCGACGCCGACCTGATGGCCGCGCTGCGGCGCGCGGTGCCGGCGACCAAGGGCAACACCCGCCGGCTGGCCTCGCTGGGGCCGCTGCTGCAGGGCATCGAGGCCCGCATCGTCGACGAGGACGGCAACGTGCTGCCCAAGCGCGGGGTCGGCGTCATCGAGTTGCGCGGCGAATCGGTGAGCCCGGGCTATCTGACCATGGGTGGATTCATCTCGGCGCAGGACCGGCACGGCTGGTATGACACCGGTGACCTGGGCTACCAGATGGACAACGGCCACATCGTCGTCTGCGGCCGCGTCAAGGACGTCATCATCATGGCCGGCCGCAACATCTACCCGACCGACATCGAGCGGGCGGCGGGCCGGGTGAGCGGGGTGCGTCCGGGATGCGCGGTGGCCGTGCGGCTGGACGCCGGGCATACCCGCGAGACCTTCGCCGTCGCCGTCGAGTCCAACGCCTACGACGACCCCACCGAAGTGCGTCGCATCGAGCACCAGGTGGCGCACGAGGTGCTCAAAGAGGTCGACGTGCGGCCCCGCAACGTCGTGGTGCTCGGGCCGGGAACCATTCCGAAGACCCCGTCGGGCAAGCTGCGCCGGTCCACCTCGGTCACGCTGGTCACCTAGGGGCCGCGCTACCAGGCGTGGACGCGGTTCTGCGCCGGTTCCAAGCCGAGTTGAATCAGCATCTCGGTCGCGTCGGCGGCCTGCTCGCAGATGGTCGGCACCTCGGCGCGCTCGGCCGCGCTGAAGTTCTCCAGCACGAACGCCGCCGGGTCCTTACGTCCGGGCGGGCGGCCGATGCCGATGCGCACCCGCTGAAAATCCTTGCTGCCCAGCGCGGCGGCCACCGAACGCAATCCGTTGTGGCCACCTTCGCCGCCGCCCAGCTTGAGTCGGATACGCCCGAAGTCCAGGTCGAGTTCGTCGTGGATGACGATGATGTCGCCCGGTGACACCGAGTAGAACTTGGCCAGCGGTCCGACCTGGCGGCCCGACTCGTTCATGTAGCAGCGCGGCTTGGCCAATACCACCGAGTGCCCGGCCAGCCGTCCGGTGACGAGCTCGGCACCGGACTTTTTGTGCGCCTTAAACTTTGCGCCCAGCCGATCCGCCAGCAGATCGGCGACCATGAAGCCGAGGTTGTGCCGGGTGCGGGCGTAGTTCTCCCCGGGATTGCCCAGGCCGACCACCAGCAGCGGTTCGGCCACGTCGCGATCCGCCTACTCGGTCTCTTCGGGAGCGCCGGCCTCTTCGGCCTCTTCGGTCTCGGCTTCCTCCGTCGCGGCCTCGCCCTCGAGGTCCTCGGCGGTGGGCGCGGTGACCACGTTGACCACCAGCGTCTCGGGGTCGGAGATCAGGTTGACCCCGCGCGGCAGTTCGATCTGGCCGGCGGTGAACTGAGTCCCTTCCTCGGCGCCCTCGATCGAAATCGTCAACTGCTCGGGGATCGACAGCGCCTCGGCTTCGATCTCGATGGCGTTCGCCTCCTGGGTCACCAGGGCGCCAGGGGTCGGCTCGCCCTCGACGACCACGGTGACCTCGACGGTGACCTTCTCGCCGCGGCGCACCACCAACAGGTCGGCGTGCTGGATGGTGCGGCGGATCGGGTGAATGTCGAGCGACTTGGTCAGCGCCAGTTGCTCTTTGCCGCCGATATTCAGCGTCAGCACCGCGTTGGTGCCCGAGTGGCGCAGCACCGCCGCGAAGTCGTGGCCGGGCAATTCGAGGTGCTGCGGGTCCGCGCCGTGGCCGTAGAGAACGGCGGGAATCTTGCCTTCACGGCGGGCTCGGCGGGACGCGCCCTTGCCGGTCTCGGACCGTACCGAGACATCCAGCTGGTTGACTGCTTGTGACTTGGCCATATGTCGCTCCTGTAGGTGTGAAGGCACGGCCAGGATCGCGACAGTGAAGCCGGTCTCCGTCGATAACGGTGCTGGCATGTGCCGGCCACCCTCGCCGTGACGCCCGGTCAGGCTAACGCATCTGCGCCGTCGAGGCGAAATCCGGTCGCCGCAATGGTCACATGCGCCCCAGCAACGGGCTGCCGACTGGCGAGTGTGCAGCCACGGTTTCCACTGAGCGTTCCCGGCGCACTCTCGACGGAATTGCCGCCCTGCGCGCACACCGGAAGCCCTACGCGCACAGTCGGCCTGATCGACTACAGCGGGAACTTGGTGCCGGTGAGCTGCTCGGACAGCTCCCACAGCGCGGCGGCCGTCTTGTCATCTTTGGCCCGCGGGCTGCGGGCAATCGGCTGCGTGCGGCCCAGGTACCCGAAGCGCGGGCCGACGAACGTGTCGCCCGGCAAATCCTGCGCGACCGCGTACAACGTCTGCCGCGCGCCGTAGTCGGCGTTAGTGGCTACCACCCGGGTGGCGGTCGAGATGACCGCGTCGCTGAACTTGCGGCCGGAAGCGCCCTGCAGATTGGTGTGGGAATAGCCAGGGTGGGCCACCAGCGCGCGCAGCCGCGAGCCGGCGGCAGTCAACCGGCGCTGCAACTCGCTGGTGAACAGCAGGTTGGCCAGCTTCGACTGGCTGTAGGCAAGCCAGGCCGAGTAACGCCGAGACTTCCAGTTGAGGTCGGCCAGGTCGATGCGGCCCGGCCAGTGCGCCATCGACGACACGGTGACGACCCGGTCGGTCAGCTTGGGCAGCACCAGGTTGGTCAGCGCGAAATGGCCCAGATGATTGGTGCCGATTTGGCTTTCGAAGCCGTCGGCGGTCACGGCATACGGGGCTGCCATGATGCCGGCGTTGTTGATCAAGATGTCCGCGTGCTCGACGCCGTCGGCGAAAGCCCGCACCGAAGAGAGGTCCTGCAGATCGAGCTGGCGCACCTCGACCTCGCCGGGCATCTCCCGCGCGACCGCCTGGCCCTTGTCCGTGTTGCGGACGGCCATGACGATGTGAGCTCCCCGGCCGGCCAATTCGCGGGCGGTCACCGCGCCGAGTCCGCTGTTGGCACCGGTGATGATGACGGTGCGGCCGGTGAACGACGGAAGGTCTGCGGCGGTCCAGCCAGTCATGGCTTCTAGTTAACGATGTCGAACTCCAGCCGCACGCTGAGGGGTCCGGTTATTCCTGCCATGCTCGGCCATGAACCGGGCCCGACCTGCCGGGCGTTGGGCAGGCGCGCGGTGATGACCCGCAGGGCTTCGATCAGTTCTAGCCGGGCCAGGTGCGCGCCCAGGCAGTAGTGCGCGCCGCCGCCGAAGCTGAGGATGGCCGGCGGGCCGAGCCGGTCGGGATGCATATGCCGGCGAGCGTGGTCATGGCGTCGACTATCCGGCGGCTGACGAGCGAGACCATCCGCAGCAATGCGTAGATGTTCCGCGGGCTGGTGCCGATCTACGCGTCGTGGCGGATGTTTTGACCGATACCGGCTCGCGATGCTGACTAACATGAGCCAACACGCGGAGATCAATGCGCTGACCTGGAGCGAGTTGGGCATGAGTGAGTTGCTGCCAACCGGAACGGTGACGCTGCTTCTGGCAGATGTTGAAGGGTCTACGCGGCTGTGGGAGACCGAGCCGGAGCAGATGACCACCGCGCTTGCCCAGCTGAACCGCACGGTCAACGACAGCGTCGCCGCCCATGATGGGGTGCGTCCGCTCGAACAGGGCGAGGGTGACAGCTTCGTGGCCGCCTTCGCCCGGGCGAGCGATGCGGTGGCATGTGCGCTGGCGCTAGCGGCTGGAGCTCGCTGACGCCCATGGAGCTTGATGTGGTCGGCCTGGCTCGAGAAGGACTGGGCAACAAGGAAATTGGTGCCCGGCTTTTCGTTTCCCCCCGAACGGTGCAGACGCATCTCACCCATGTTTACGCGAAATTGGGTATCACCTCGCGCGTACAACTGATTCACGAAGCGACTCAACACAGCTGAGTCAGGCGTTACTTCTTGGCGACCACGAATCCGCGGATGATCGCTTCCACGTCGTCGCTTTGCTTGACCGCTTCGTTGGCCATGCTGGTAATGGTCAACTGCACCATGTAGCGCTGATTGGCGGGCGCTGAGCCGGTTGCCAGCACAATGCGATTCCAGCTGTGCATCCGTCCGGTGCGGGCGTCGTAACTGCCCTGGACCATCGACGAGGGAAAGCCGTTGAAGTCTGCCGTCGATGCATCGAGCTGGTGAAACCCTTCGGGCAGATCGGCATTGGCGTGTTTGATCGCTTCGGCGGGATCGAAGCTGCCGCGCAGCTTGAACACCACCAGCATGGCGGCCGGAAGGTTGTCGCCCTTGGCGAGCATCACCGCGTTCGGGTGGGCCTTGGGATCGCCGTGGGCTTCCCAGCCGGGCGGCGTGGGGATGGACACGTTGAGGTCGGGCAGTCCGGTCGGTGGCACCGGGTCACCGGTGACACCGACGCTTTGCAAGTACTCCGACAGTGGGACCGCCTTGCCCGTCGTCGTCGCCGCGGCGCTGGTGGTGGTCGTCGTCGGCGCCAGCACCGACGAATAGTCCGTCGTCTTGGGCCCGCACGCCGCGGTCAGGGCGGCCAGTGCAACGGTGGCCGCGCATACTCGAATAGCCTGCGGCCTCACAAGATCTCGCGTACGGCTTCGATCGGCCGAGCCAGTCGGGTGCCCTTGGAGGTGACGACGAACGGCCGCTCGATCAAGATCGGGTGCTCGGCCATGGCGTCGAGCAATTGCTCGTCGGTGGCGTCGGCGAGGTTGAGTTCGGCATAGAGCGGTTCGCGTTTGCGTACCGCGGTACGCACGTCGATGCCCGCGTCGCGGATCATTCGCACCAGCTCGTCGCGGGACGGCGGGGTCTTGAGGTACTGCACGATAGTCGGCTCTAACCCGTTGTCCCGCAACAGGTCCAGCGTCTTACGCGACGTGCTGCACTTGGGATTGTGGTAGATGACGGCGTCGCCGGTGCCAGAAACCATCTAGGCGTCTCCGTCGAATAGTCCTGTCACGGAGCCGTTTTCAAAGACGGCGCGGATGGTGCTGGCCAACAGCGGTGCGATCGACAACACGGTCAGTTGCGGGAAGCGCTTCTCCTCGCCGATCGGCAGAGTGTTGGTGACGATCACCTCGCGCGCGCCGCAGGCGGCCAGTCGTTCGGCGGCCGGGTCGGACAGCACACCGTGGGTGGCCGCGATGATGACGTCCTTGGCGCCGTCGTGATGCAACAATTGCACCGCACCGGCGATGGTGCCGCCGGTGTCGATCATGTCGTCGATCAGGACGCAGGTGCGGCCCTGCACCTCACCGACCACGCGGTTGGAGACCACCTGGTTGGGCACCCGCGGGTCGCGGGTCTTGTGGATGAACGCCAGCGGGACGCCGCCCAGCGAATCGGCCCACTTCTCGGCGATGCGCACCCGCCCGGAGTCGGGGGAGACCACCACCATGTTGCTGTCGGGGTAGTTGTCGCGGATGTAGCCGGTCAGCAGGTTCTGGCCGCGCATGTGGTCCACGGGTCCGTCGAAGAAGCCCTGAATCTGGTCGGTGTGCAGGTCGACGGTGACGATGCGGTCGGCCCCTGCCGTCTTCAGCAGGTCGGCGACCAGCCGGGCCGAGATCGGCTCGCGGCCGCGGTGCTTCTTGTCCTGTCGCGCATAAGGGTAGAACGGCATGACCGCGGTGATCCGCTTGGCGCTGCCGCGCTTGAGCGCATCGATCATGATCAGCTGTTCCATCAGCCAGCGGTTGACCGGTGCGGGCGCGGACTGCAGGACGAAGGCGTCGCAGCCGCGCACCGATTCGTCGAAGCGCACGAAGATCTCGCCGTTGGCGAACTCGCGCGCGGTCTGCGCGGTGACGTGCACGTCGAGTTCTTTGGCTACCTGCTCGGCCAGCTCCGGGTGGGCGCGGCCGCTGAAGAGCATCAGGTTCTTGCGGTTATCGGTCCAGTCGTGGCTCAACGCGCTGCCCTCGCCGTTTCGGGATGGGAATTCGAACGCCCCATGGTAAGCGAAGAGCCTGGATGCGCTGCCGGGTAGCCGGGAAACAAATTCACGGTTGCGGTTCGGATTCGCGTGCTTTGGCCTGCTCGGCCGCCTGCGCGGCCGCGGTACCGGGCCGTTTGCGCTGCACCCAGTCCTCGATGATGCGTTGCGGACCCGCCGATACGGCCAGTGCGCCGGGCGGCACATCCTCGCGCACGACAGTTCCGGCGCCGGTGTAGGCGCCGTCGCCGATGCTGACCGGGGCGACGAACATGGTGTCCGAGCCGGTGCGCACGTGCGAGCCGATGGTGGTGCGCCGTTTGGTTGTGCCGTCGTAGTTGACGAACACACTGGACGCGCCGATATTGCTGTGTTCGCCGATGTCGGCGTCGCCGACGTAGGTCAAATGCGGGACCTTGGTGCCGACGCCGATGTTCGCGTTCTTGGTTTCGACGAAGGCGCCCAGCTTGCCTTCGGCGCCCAGCTGGGTGCCGGGCCGCAGGTAGCTGAAGGGGCCGACCGTGGCGCCGTCGCCGATGGACGACGACGCGCCGTGGGTGCGGCAGACGGTGGCGTTGTCGCCGACGGTGACGTCATTGAGCGTCGTGTCGGGCCCGATGACGCAACGACCGCCGATTTGGGTGCGGCCCAGCAATTGCGTCCCGGGCTGGATCACGGTGTCGCGCCCGATTGTGACGTCGACGTCGATCCAGGTGGTAGCGGGATCGACGACGGTGACCCCGGCCAATTGGTGGGCGTTGACGATGCGGCGGTTGAGTTCGGCGCCCAGCTCGGCCAGTTGCACGCGGTTGTTGACGCCGGCCACCACGGCGCTGTCGTCGATGTGTCGGGCGCTGACGGTCATTCCGTCGCGGCGCAGGATGGCGACGACGTCGGTGAGGTAAAGCTCCTGCTGGGCATTGTTGGAGCTGAGCCGGGTCAGCGCCGAGCGCAGGGCGGCGATGTCGAAGGCGTAAACCCCGGTGTTGACCTCGCGAATCTCCCGCTGAGAGGCGGTGGCGTCGGTCTGCTCGACGATGGCCATCACTTCGTTGTCCTGGGTGCGCAGGATGCGGCCATAGCCGTGGGGGTCGTGCAACGTGGTGGTGAGGACGGTGACCGCCGCCTTGCCTGCGGGGTGGTCCGCGCTGTGGGTGGCGATCAGGTCGGCGAGGGTATCCGCGTCCAGGAGCGGGGTGTCGCCGGCGGCGACGACGACGATGCCCGAGTAGTCGTCGGGCAATGCCTTGAGGCCGCACAGCACGGCGTCGCCGGTGCCGCGCGGTTGGTCCTGCAGTGCGACGTCGATGGTGCGGCCCAAGTGGTCGGCCAGTTCGCCGACCAGCGGCTCGATGCGCTGGTAGTCGTGGCCGAGGACGACGACCAGGTGTTGCGGCGCCAGCTTGGTCATCGCATGCAGGGAGTGGGAGAGCATGCTGCGCCCGCCGAGGGTGTGCAGGACCTTTGGGGTGTCCGACCGCATCCGGGTGCCGGGACCGGCGGCCAAGACCAGGACCGCGGTGTCACCACGAAACGTCATACCTCTCCTCACGGTCTCGTCGGCGAACGTTATGTCTGCTCGCCGGAGCCGGTGCAATTAGGGCTCCGTCGCCAGGACTCGAACCTGAACTGTCTGAACCAAAATCAGAAGTGCTGCCGATTACACCACGACGGATTGCGTGCCGAGAGCGCTCACGCGCCACCATGACTTTAGTCGGCCGAGGATGCCGGTCGTTGTCGGATGCCAGCTTCGCTGTCACATCCACCACATTGGCCCCTAACCCCAAGGGTGTTCGATTTGCCCGCCTCACAGCGACAACGCGTGGCGTCGCGCAATTGTCGCTGTGAGGCGGGCAAAAAGTGGATCACCCACCGGAGAGGCTGGTGTGACGGCTGGGGCAGGAGCGACCCTGGGAGTACGCGCGCTTCACCGAGCGTGAACCTGCGCATCCGAATGTGCGGGCAGGGCGGAAAACCCGCGATTTTGCCGCCACCACCGCACAGTCGCCGCCGCGGGCTCACTGTCGACGCGAAACCTGCCATACCCTTACTGACGTGGCCATACCCGACAAGGAGCCAGACAAAGAGGTGCGCGCTCCGCGCGCTCGAATGACCGGCAGCGAGCGGCGCCACCAATTGATCGGCATTGCGCGCACCTTGTTCGCCGAACGCGGCTACGACGGCACCTCCATCGAGGAGATCGCCCAACGCGCCAACGTTTCCAAGCCGGTCGTCTACGAGCATTTCGGTGGCAAGGAGGGCTTGTACGCCGTCGTCGTCGACCGGGAGATGTCGGCGCTGCTCGACGGCATCACCTCGTCGCTGACCAACAACCGGTCCCGCGTCCGGGTCGAACGCGTGGCGCTGGCGTTGCTCACCTACGTCGAAGAACGCACCGACGGCTTCCGCATCATGATCCGCGACTCGCCCGCCTCCATCAGTTCGGGCACCTACTCCAGCCTGCTCAACGACGCCGTCAGCCAGGTGAGCTCGATCCTGGCCGGCGACTTTGCCCGCCGCGGCCTGGACCCTGACCTGGCTCCCCTCTACGCCCAAGCACTCGTCGGTTCGGTGTCCATGACCGCGCAGTGGTGGCTCAACACCCGAGAGCCCAAGAAAGAAGTAGTCGCCGCCCACCTGGTCAACCTGATGTGGAACGGACTGACCCACCTGGAAGCCGATCCCCAACTGCAAGACGAATAGATCTTGGGATCGGTAGCGATGCGCCCGCTGT
This sequence comes from Mycobacterium sp. 1423905.2, assembly GCF_001673155.1. GTDB lineage: Bacteria > Actinomycetota > Actinomycetes > Mycobacteriales > Mycobacteriaceae > Mycobacterium. The sequence continues at coordinate 33,597 of NZ_LZLE01000183.1, forward strand.
GCACTGTTGACGTCCGTCCCAACCGGGGCGGCCAGTAACGAAGGAGCGGCCATGAAAGCGATCATCGCTGGTGTAGCAACATCACTGTCGGTGCTGGGAGGCCTGTGGCTTGCCGCACCTGCCCAGGCCGAGCAAGGCAACTGCCCGCGCCTGCAAGCCTGCACCACCTGGTGCCCCGGCGACCCCAACCCGGCAGGCCGGCCCGTCCCGTGGGACGGCGGCGTCTGCCACGACTACTACTGGGACTCCTACGGCGTGCACGACGTCGGCGACGGCGCCTTCTACTCCTGGGCCACCATGCCCTGGTGAGAACCACAGTCGCGGGCCAATAGGTCGGCGATGGTCTCCCGGCGCACCAACTGCCGCGCCCGGCCGTCCCTGACCGCGACCACCGGCGGCCGGCCCACCATGTTGTAGTTCGACGCCATGCTGTGGTGATACGCACCCGTGCACGCCACGGCCAGCAGATCCCCGGGATGCACGTCGGCGGGTAGCTCAATGTCGCGGGCGATCTCGTCGCCGGCCTCGCAATGCCGTCCGGCCAGCGTGACGCGCTGTTTGGGCCCATGGGAAGGCCGGTTGGCCAGCGTGACCGTGTACTGGGCGCCGTACAGCGACACCCGCGGGTTGTCGCTCATCCCGCCGTCCACCGCGACGAACGTCCGCCCGCCCGGTTGCGCCTTGACCGAGCACACCCGGTACAACGTCACGCCGGCCCGGGCGCTGATGGCCCGCCCGGGCTCGACGACCAGCACGGGCCGCGGGAACTGTTCGGCCGCGCAGGCCTCGTCCAGCGCGTCCTCGACAGCGGCCGCCAGCTCGTCGGGGCACAGCTCCGCGTCACCGGACAGGTACGGCACAGCGTGGCCGCCGCCGATGTTCAGCTCGGTCAGGATGACGCCGTGACGGGCGCGGATGTCGGCCATCGCGGCGATCATCCGG
>NZ_LZLE01000184.1 GCF_001673155.1 Mycobacterium sp. 1423905.2
GGCGCGCCGGGCGTAACGGAAAACCGCGTGCGACAAGCAGTTCCACGCGAAAGGCCGTTGGCCACGCCACACGCTCGATGGCGAGGGGCGGGAGGGTCAGCGCACCGGTACGCTCGGAGTGGTTCTCGGTTCGGACGTTAGCGCGGCAAAGGAGCGGCCATGCACTGCCCGTTCTGCCGGCATCCCGATTCCCGGGTCATTGATTCCCGGGAAACCGACGAAGGTCAGGCGATTCGGCGTCGCCGGTCCTGCCCGGAGTGTGGGCGCCGGTTTTCCACCGTCGAAACCGCGGTTCTGGCAGTGGTCAAGCGCAGCGGAGTCACCGAACCGTTCAGCCGGGAGAAAGTCATCAGCGGTGTGCGACGAGCATGCCAAGGTCGCCAGGTCGACGACGACGCGTTGAACCTGCTGGCCCAGCAGGTTGAAGACACCGTGCGCGCCTCCGGGTCACCGGAAGTTCCCAGTCAGGAAGTCGGTATGGCCATCCTGGCGCCCCTGCGTGAGCTGGACGAAGTCGCTTACCTGCGGTTCGCCTCGGTCTACCGATCGTTCACATCGGCCGACGATTTTGTGCGCGAGATCGAGGCGTTGCGTTCCCACCGCAAGGTGTCGACGTCGAGCTGATCGACCCGCGTCGCTAGTCTGCTGTCATGCCGCCCGAGCTGCATCCTGACCTGACCGAGCTGGAGTCGTTGTTGGGTACGTGGTCGGGCCGGGGCGCCGGCGAATACCCGACGATCCAGCCGTTCGAGTACCTCGAGGAAGTGGTGTTCACCCACGTCGGCAAGCCCTTTTTGGTGTACGGCCAAAAGACCAGAGCGGTCGCGGACGGCAAGCCGTTGCATGCTGAGACCGGGTATCTGCGGGTGCCGCAACCCGGCCACGTCGAGTTGGTGCTGGCCCATCCCAGCGGCATCACCGAGATCGAGGTCGGCTCGTATTCGGTCCAGGACAACGTCATCGACATCGACATGGCCACCACCGCGGTCGGATTGACTCCGACCGCCAAAAACGTGTCGGCGCTGGGCCGTTCGGTGCGCATCGACGGCGACGAACTGTCCTACTCGCTGCGTATGGGCGCCGTCGGCCAGCCCCTGCAACATCACCTGGCCGCGGTGTTGCACCGTCAGCGCTGAGCCCAAACCTGTCGGATGCCGTCGTCGACCACCCGACCGGCGACCCGAAGCCAGCCGTCGGCGCTCCACTTGGTGGTCAATACCGACCCGGCGCCTTGAGTGATGATCAGGTCGCGGCCGAGGTGATCGGTCATCCTCATGGCCGCCGAACCGGTGGCTTCATCCTCGGCCACACCGAGATTGGCAGCGAAGAACCGGGCCCGCAGTGCGCCGACGGACTCGTCGGTCCAGGCCCACAGATAGTGCGCGGCGTCGTCGGAATAATCGGCCGGGCGAGCGGAGTCCACCGCCTCGACCGAACTCATGTGGTGAATCGAGAAAGCGGGTGCCCAAGCCGAGCGTGCGCTGACGAAAGTTAGATCGTTTTCGCAGGTCACCTGCACCGGACCGGCCGGCACCCGCAACGTGTCGATCGGCGTGCCCAGCCGGCGCAGCCACCATGCCGCCCCGACGCTGGGGTGTCCGGCGAAGGGCAATTCGGTGCCCGGCGTGAAGATCGTCGCATCCGCGGTGGTGGATCCCGGCGGGGGCAGGTGGACGAAAATGGTTTCGCTGTAACCCAGTTCGGTGGCCAACCGTTGGCGATCACCGGTGGCCACCCGGCTGGCGTCGACAACTCCGAGCGGATTGCCGAAGTTGCCGTCGGAATCGGTGAAGACTCGCAACACCGTCACGTCCACACCCATGGCGGTCCGGAAGGTCAGGTGGCGCTGCGCTCGTCGGAACCCATGGCGTTCAGTACGGCGACGCGGGTGTCCGCGGGACCGGTCACCGTGCGCTCTCCGCTGCCGGTGCGCAGCAGTTGGCGCAGTGCGGTCTGGTCGTATTCGGCGGGCTGCGTGCTGTCAATGAAGCGCTGCACGACGTCGATGAACCGGGCCGGGTCGTCGTGGAAGGGGAAATGGCCGGAGCGCTCGAAGATTTCGAGCCGGGAACCGGGCATCGCGGCATGGGCCATGCGTGCATGACGCACCGGGACGACGACGTCTTGACGGCCCCATATGATCTGCACCGGAATGGCTTCGGTCAAATAACATCGGTCCAGCATGGTGACGATCTGCCCGCGCCAGTCCACCACCGCCCGCAGCGTGCGACTGAACGCCGCCGAGGCCGTCGGTTCGGGTAAGTCGTCGAGAATTCGCAGCACGTTGGGCAGATCCCGGCCCAGGCTGGTGGACCCGATCGCGTGGCCGGCCAACCGGCCGGCCAGTTGAACCGCCGGCAACACCAGCGGCAGGCGCAGGAGGGCCAACGCTTCGCTGCCCATCGGCAACGACGCCAGCCGGAAGACGACGTTCACGTCCTTGGTCACGCCACCGGCCCCCACCAAAATCAGCCGGTCCACCAAATGCGGGAATTGGTAAGCGAATTGCATAGCCACGCCGCCGCCCAGTGAATGGCCGACCAGGGTCACCCGGTCGATGTCGAGCACACTGAGCAGGTCCCGCATGCCGTTGGCGTACGCCGCGACGGAATAGTCGGCGCGTGGCTTGTCAGACTTGCCGTGCCCCAACAGATCCGGCGCGATCACGGTGAACCGCTGAGCCAGCTTGGCCTGGATGCCGCTCCAGGTCGTGGAATTGTCGCCGATTCCGTGAATCAACAGGATCGCCGGCCCCGATCCCGCGATCCGATACGCCCGTTTGTATCCATGAATGGTGCGGAACTGCAGCGTCGGCGCAGTCACTTCCCGCACCGGGCGAAGATTGCCCTTGCGCTCGGTCATCTCGCCCAACCTCGTTGTCTGGCCAACTAACGGCGTCTAATTCGAGTCGTCGTCGTCGAACTTTTTCTCTGCCTGCTGAGCCAGGAATCGCTCGAACTCCGCGCCAAGCTCATCGCCGCTCGGCAGATCTTCGTCACGTGCTAGTAAGGATCTGTTTTCCTGAGCGTCGATGAATGCATCGTACTGGCGCTCAAGGGCGGTCACCACTTGAGCGACTTCGGCGCTCCCTTGGACCTGTTCGTCGATCTTGGTGCGGATCTCAGCAGCCGCCTCGGCCAGCGCGGTGAGCGGCAGCTGCAACGAGCCCGTCTTGGCGACCTGTTCGAGCAGCGCTTGGGCGGCGGCGGGGTAGTCGGTTTGGGTCAAGTAGTGCGGCACGTGCACGGTGAACCCGACTACCTCGTGACCGTTCTGGGCCATCCGGTACTCCAGCAGGTTCGATGCGCTACCGGGAACCTGAATTTCGGATATCCACGGCTGGAAGTCGGTGATCAACTCCTTGTTGTTGGAGTGCGCGGTCATGGTGATCGGCCGGGTATGTGGAACCGCCATCGGTACGGTGCCCAAACCGATGGTCTGACGTACCCCGAGATGCTCGGCCAGCAACCGCACCGCGGTGATGAAACGCTCCCATTTCAGGTCCGGCTCCATTCCCGACAGCAACAGAAACGGGGTGCCGATGCTGTCCCGCAGCGCGTAGAGGCTCAGTTCGGGATCGTCGTAGTTGGTGAAGTGGTCGGTCTTGAAGGTCATCAACGGCCGTCGGGACCGGTAATCGAGCAACTCGTCTATGGCGAACGAGGCGACCAGTTCGCTGTCCAACGCCGCTTTGAGGTGGGCAGCGGCCAGCTTGATGGCATGACCGGCGTCGGAAAAGCCTTCCAGGGCATGCACCATTACCGGGCCGCGGCCGTCGGACGTCGACAACTGAGGGGCCGGGAATTCCAGCTCGTACAACCCCGATTGCCCGGGCAAATAGCCGGGGACGTCGTTCGGGTCGTGATCGTGGGCCATGGTGTTGCCTCCTTCCGGGAGTCCCTTCCAGGGTGCCCTAACCAGTGTCCCTCAAATCGGGGGGCTCCCATAACTGATCCGCGTTCGCGTCACACCCCTGCGCGCGTTTGCTGGTCGAGAAGTCAGCCCAGAACACGGATTTGGCATCCGATTGCCGGATGCGGTCGTCGGGCATGATGGGAGCAATGCGCAGCGTGACGGCAATGCTCTGCCTGCCGGTCAGCCTGGTGATGTTTCTGACATCGTGTGGCGGGCCGGCTGACCGTGCGGCGCACAGCAGCGGGCCGCTACCACGCGGGAGTGTGCCCGCCCAGCGGCTCGGCGAGCCGGCCCGGGACGGTGCGGCGCATCCGGTGCCGCCCGACGCGCGGGTCGGCGCGGTGTTTCTCGACGGCGACAAACTGCACATCTGCACAGCCTCGGTGCTGCACTCGGTCGGCGGCGACTTGGTGCTGACCGCCGCGCATTGTCTGCTCGGGTTCTCCACCGCGGCTTTTGTGCCCGGCTTCTCCGAGGACGCCGCACCGACGGAGAAGTGGGCCGTCAGCGACGTCTACTTCGACAACCGGTGGCTGGCCACTCGGGATCCGCGCGCCGACTACGCGATCGCGCGGGTCCGCGGCAGCGGTGACGAACCCGTGGAGCGGCGCGCCGGCGCCGGACTGACCCTGGGCGCGGCTCCGGTGCGGGGCAGCCGGGTCACCGTGACGGGTTACCCGGCCGGTGTCGGCGGCCAGCCGGTCAGCTGTCAGGGCAGCACCGGCACGACGGAAAGCGGGTTCCCCTCCTTACCGTGTGAAGGGCTGGTGAGCGGCACCAGCGGCGCGCCGTGGATGAGCGGCGGCTCCGTCGTCGGGGTGATCGGCGGGCTCGAAGGCGGCGGGTGCGCCGACGACGTGTCCTATTCCCCGCCGTTCGACGAGCGCACCGCGCAGCTGCTGGCGCGCGCGGAAGCGGGCGGACCCGGCGACCCGCCGGCGGCCGATTACGACGACAGCTGCTAGCGACGGAACTGGCTCAGCGCGCGCATCTTGTTGGTCACGTCCAACGCGGCGACCTTGTACGCCTCGGAGAAAGTCGGATAGTTGAACACCGCATCGACCAGGTAGTCGACCGTGCCGCCGCAGCCCATGACGGCTTGTCCGATGTGCACCATCTCGGTGGCGTGGGTGCCGAAGATGTGCACGCCGAGCAGGGTGCGGTCGCGGGTGGACACCAGCAGCTTGAGCATGCCGTAGGAATCGCCGGCGATCTGCCCGCGCGCCAGTTCGCGGTACCGGGCCACGCCCACCTCGTAGGGAATCGAGTCCTTGGTCAGTTCGACCTCGGTGGCGCCTACGTAGGACACCTCGGGGATGGAGTAGATGCCGATCGGCTGCAGGGCGGTCATGCCTTCGGTCGGTTCGCCGAAGGCGTGGTAGGCGGCCAGGCGGCCCTGATCCATCGACGTCGCGGCCAAGGCGGGGAATCCGATGACGTCACCGACGGCGTAGATGTGATCGACCTTGGTCTGGAATTGATCGTCGACAAAGATCCGACCCCGGTGATCGGTCTCCAAGCCTGCGTTCTCCAAGCCCAGCGTGGCGGTCTGGCCCTCGCGGCCCGCCGAGTACATGACCGTCTCGGCGGGAATCTGCTTGCCGCTGGCCAAGGTCGTGACGGTTCCCGCGGCGCCGACGTCGACCGCGGTGACTTCCTCCCCGAACCGGAAGGTCACCGCCAGGTCGCGCAGGTGGAATTTGAGGGCCTCGACGATCTCGGGATCGCAGAAGTCCAGCATCGTCTCGCGCTTTTCCACGACGGTGACCTTGGTGCCCAGGGCGGCGAACATTGACGCGTATTCGATTCCGATGACCCCAGCGCCGACGACGACCATCGACGCCGGCAGGGAGCGCAGGTCCAGGATGCCGTCCGAGTCGAGCACCCGCCGCTCGTCGAATTCGACCCCGGACGGGCGGACGGGCTTGGTGCCGGTGGCGATGACGATGTAGTCGCCGCTGAGTGTGACGCGCTCGCCTTGGGCGTCTTCTTCGACCAGGACGGTGTGCGGGTCGACGAAGCGGCCGTGCCCCAAGACCAGGTCGATTCGGTTGCGCATCAACTGTGAGCGCACCACGTCGACCTGCTTGCCGATCACATGCTGGGTGCGCGCCAGCAGGTCGGCGGGGGTGATCTTGTCTTTGACGCGGTAGCTGGCGCCGTAGAGCTCGCGCTGGCTCATGCCGGTGAGGTAGACCACCGCCTCGCGCAACGTCTTGGACGGGATGGTGCCGGTGTTGACGCAGACACCACCCACCATTCGACCGCGCTCAACGATCGCCACGGACTTACCCAGCTTGGCCGCAGCGATCGCCGCCTTCTGGCCGCCCGGCCCGGAACCGATGACGACCAAGTCGTATTCGCGCATGGAGCTCATGGGTTAGACGATAGAGCCCACAGTCGGGACTTTCTCCACAGATGGCGGCCGATTTACGTTGCGGTAGCACGAATTGACGGTGTCGATCGTCAGCGTAGTGCCATGACCAAACATCAACCTGACTTCGAACTCAACCGTCCCGGGGCGTTAATCGCGGCGATCCCGGCCATTCTCGGCTTCGTTCCCGAGAAGTCGTTAGTGCTGGTTTCGCTGGACGAGGGTGAGCTGGGTGCCGTCATGCGGGCCGACCTCAGCGTTGCCCTCGGGGACCAGATTGCACACCTTGCAGAAGTGGCCGCCGCGGCGTC
>NZ_LZLE01000185.1 GCF_001673155.1 Mycobacterium sp. 1423905.2
CCGCACGCCCACCCGTGCCGCCGCCGCCACCACCACCGCGTGCACCGGAAGCGCCGCCGCACCGAGAACCACCACCTCCGTCGGAATCCGACGCGCCGCCGCAGCCAGTGACCGACGCGCCGACCCACATCGTGCCGGCATCGCAGCCGGAATCGCCGCCGCAGCCGGTGACCGAGGCGCCGCAGCCCGAATCGCCGCGGCAGCCGGTGCCCGAGGCGCCGACCCAGCAGGTGCAGGCTCCGCCACCGCAAGCGCCGCCGCCACCGCAAGCGCCGCCTCCACCGCAACCACCCAGGCCGCAATACCACGGCGGCCCGCATCCGGAGCCTCCGCATCAACGACCGCACGGCCCACCCCCGCATCAGCCGCCAGGGCCGCCACCGCATCGGGACACCACCGCACCGCCGCCACAGGCGCCCTGGGTCGACCCGGCGCTGCTACAGGCGCGGACGCGGGCGCAACGGCAGGAGCGTGGCTGGCGACGGTTCCTGCGGGCGGCCACCTTCGGCCTGGTCAAGCTCGGGCCGTCGCCCTCAGAACGCGAGGCCGCAGAGTTCCAAGCCGCGATCCGCATCCCGTTGCACGGCACCCACAAGGTCGGGGTGCTGGGTAAGGGCGGCGTCGGCAAGACGTCGGTCGCTGCCAGCGTCGGCTCCATTCTCGCCGAGCTGCGTCAGCAGGACCGCGTCGTCGCAATCGACGCCGACACGGCGTTCGGCCGGCTGAGCAGCCGGATCGATCCACGCACCACCGGCTCGTTCTGGGAGCTGACCGCCGACAAGAACTTGCAATCGTTCGCCGACATGACCGCACGCGTCGGACGCAATGCGGTGGGTCTTCACGTGCTGGGTGGGGAACCGGCGTCCGGTCCACGCCGCGTGCTCGATTCGGCCGTCTACCGCGAGGCCGCTCGGCGGTTGGACCGGCATTTCTCCATCTCGGTCATCGACTGCGGCTCGACCATGGATGCGGCGGTCACCCAGGAGGTGTTGCGCGATCTGGATGCCCTGATCGTGGTGTCCTCCCCGTGGGCGGACGGAGCTTCGGCCGCCGCCAAGACCATGGAATGGCTCTCTGATCACCAGCTGACCGGATTGCTTCGACGTAGTGTCGTGGTGCTCAACGACTCCGACGGGCACGCCGACAAGCGCACCCGCTCGTTACTGGCCCGCGAATTCGTCGACCACGGCCAGCCGGTCGTCGAAGTGCCGTTCGATCCGCACCTGCGGCCAGGCGGGGTCATCGACGTGACTCACGAGATGGCCCCGGCGACACGATTGAAGTTCTTACAGGTCGCGGCGACGATCGTCGGCTACTTCTCGGCTCGGCCGGACCGCTCGGCCGAACGCCCGGCGCGCTGACGGTTCACCCGGCTTCGGCGCCACCAACCGCGCCAGCCAGGCCAGCGGACCGGGTCGCGATGAACTCCAACGTGGTCCGCACCCCGCTACTGCGGCTGGACCGAACCCATGCGCGCGGAGGGGTCGACCGTCGCCTCGATCTTGCTCACCCGGCCGCCGTGCAGCGTCAACACGATGACGGCGAAAAGGCGGCGGTCGGCGAAGGCCAGCAGGACCGGCTGTCCAGCGGGTCCGGTCACCAGCGTCACGCCCGGCCCCAGGTAGCGCAACAAATTGGTGGCCACCTCCTGCGGGCCGTGATTGATCTGGGGCGGCGGCGCGGGGTCGGCCAGGATGGTGCCCACTCCCCACACGGTCGGGTCCAAGACCGCGGCCAGTGCGACGAGGTCACCATTGGCGCAGGCGGTGAGGAACTTCTCGGTGACGACCTGGTGTTCCGCGGGTGCGACGTCGTTGAGCTTCGGTTGTGCGGCAATGAATTTGGATCGAGCGCGGCGCGCCAACTGGCGACAGGTGCCGACCGGGCGGCCGACCGTCTCGGCGATGTTCTCGAACGGATACCCGAACACATCGTGCAGTACGAATGCCACGCGTTCGCCCGGACTCAGCCTGCGCAAGACCTCTAGGAGCGCGCTGCGCACCTCGTCGTCCAGGGTGACCCGCTCGGCCGGAGTCAACTCGACCGACTGTTCCGGCAACGCGCCGGGGTCCAGCCGTTCGTATCGGGCGCGTGCCGAGCGCACCTGATCCAGACACAGCCGGCTGGTGACAACGGTGAGCCAGCCGCGGACGTCGTCGATCTCGGCGAGGTCAGTGCGCGACAGGCGCAGAAACGCCTCCTGCACAACGTCTTCTGCGGCGCCCACGTCCCCGAGAATCTGGTACCCGAGATTGATCAGGTATGGCCGGTGACGACGCCACGCGTCCACGACCTGGTCACTCGGTGACGTCGCTGGGTCCATGGAAGTTCCGACGATCTGCAGACGGGAAAAGTTACATCCTGCGACGGTAACTTTCCCAGCCTCGGGTCCGTCCTTTCCATCAGAACACGTTTTCTGAGCGAAGGAGATCCGCATGACACTCGTCGTGACGGGGGCGACCGGCAATGTCGGTTTTCCCTTGGTCGCCGAACTAGCCGCCGCCGGGGCGCAGGTTCGGGCAGTGACCCGCCGACCGCACACCACCGAATTCCCCGACGGAGTCGAGGTGGTCGACTCTATGGCCAAAGCGCTGCCGGGAGCATCGGCAGTGTTCCTGAATTCCCGGGCGCTGGGTGCACAGTTGCCCAAAGTGGTGGCTGACTGCGCGGCCGCAGGCATCTCCAAACTGGTTGCGTTGTCGGCCATCAACGCCGATGACGACTTCTCTCGCCAGCCATCCCGCTTCCGCGGTGACCGCAACAAGGAGGTCGAGCAACTCGTCATCGATTCGGGGCTGCCGTGGGTGAGCCTGCGGCCAACTGTGTTCGCGACGAACTTCGCCGGCATGTGGTCGGCGCAGATTCAACGCGGGGACGTCGTCGTCGGCCCCTACGCTCAGGCGTCGCATGCGCCCATTGTGGAAAGCGACATCGCGGCGGTCGCGGCGCGCACTCTGCTGACCGACGACTTCGTCGGTCAAAAGCTTTCGCTGACCGGGCCGCAAGCCTTGACCAACGCCGAGTTGGTCCGCGTCATCGGGGCCGCATTGGGGCGGCGGCTGCACTATCAGGAGATTCCGCCGGAAGTGGCACGACAACAGTTGGCCGGCGCGGGTGTCACCGCGGGGTTTGCGGACGGATTCTGGGAGGCGTATCTGGCCATGCTGGCCGCGACCCTCGACCAGCCGGCGCTGATCACTCACGACGTCGAGAAGATTCTCGACCGTCCGGCGCAGACCTTCGCGTCCTGGGTCGCGGAGCACCGCGATCTTTTCACCGACTCTGTATCGGGAGCCGACCATGGCTGAGGCCACCGAACCCCGCCCGCCGCGCTACCTCAAGTCGATGAACAAGGTGATGATGGCCGTGCAAAAGCTCGGCATACCGACCGGGCCGGCAATGGTTCTCACGGTCCCCGGGCGCAAGTCGGGCCGGCTGCGCAGTACCCCCATGACGCCGTTCCAGTACGACGGCGCCCTGTACGTGGTCGCCGGCTATCCCGGCGCGGACTGGGCGGCCAATGCCCGGGCCGCGGGTGCCGGCACGCTGGCCCGCGGACGACGTTCCCGTCAGGTCCGGATCGTCGAGTTGAGTGCCGCCGAGGCCCGGCCGATCCTGCGGGTGTTTCCGGTCAAGGTTCCCGTCGGGGTGTCGTTCGCCAAACGCTCCGGCATGGTCCGTGACGGAACTCCGGAAGAGTTCGAGGCTCTGGCCGGTCAACTGGCGGTGTTCCGGTTCGATCCGGCCGACTGACCCGCACCCAACCGCAGACCCCTCGAAGCGGCGGTTGGGTGTGGCATGCGGCAGAGCCCTAGTCAGCTGCCGTTACTTTACCCCTGGCCTGGCCCATCGAACGCACGAAATCGCTTGTCGTCGGCCTTATGCCGATTTGGCGGCGACTCGGTTGTCGCGCACCGGGAAGCCGTTGCGCTCAGCCAGGGACCGCAATTGACCCAGCGCGTGCGCCCGGCCACGGCCCGAGTCGGGAATCACGACCCCGGCCCACAGCCCTTCGGCGTTCGACGACTCGACCGCGTCACGCGCGCACATCCACCGACGCGGGCAGGCGCGGCACAGCATCTTGGCCTCGGCGTCGGGAGTGGTGGTCCAACGGTCCGGGTCTTGGGTGCACACGCCGAGCGGGACCTCGAACAAAGCTGTTGCAGTCATTTCTACGTTCCTCCTGGAAGCGTTGCAGTTCAGTCCCCTCTGTCGACAGAGCGTATAGCACTAACCGTTGCAGTGCAACAGTTCGCCTGTAAACAGTAGTGATGCAGCGCTACGGGATGGGTACCGGCATCGGCTACCGGTGGCTTCACCTGCGCATACGGGTGCTGTGCGGCATTATGCAGGGCGCGGCTCGCGCGTCTGATCAAGCACCGCTACAGAGTCGCGGCAACAAACCGTTCCACTTTGCGGAACTTCAAGGTAAGCTAACCGTAGCGATTGCCCCGGTTCAGTAGAGCGATGCTCGAGATGTGAAGCGCGGTGACCGTAGCTGCAAAACGTAGCGAAGCCACAGCATAGGAAGGCCGCAACGGACGATGGCAGGAAGCGAAACGAGCGCCCTGCTGTCCGTCGTGCCGACCAGCGGTGTGCTGACCATCGTTGCTGAGCGGCGCATCATCGACGACGGCGCCGGCGGTATGTTCGTCGACAGCTTGATGAGCGGCCCGGCCGCCCCGAATGCCAACACCGACGTCCGGTTCGACCATCCCACTGGAGGCGAAGCGTTGACCTTCGAAGTCGTCAAGCCGTCGAGCGCGCCGGCCGATGAGTCGGACGAAGCCACCAGCGAGCCCGACCCGGGAGTGGTGCGCGCCGGCGCCGCCGCCGCGGCGCGCCGCCGCGAACTCGACATCAGCCAGCGCAGTCTGGCCGCCGACGGAATCATCAACGCCGGCGCGCTGATCGCCTTCGAGAAAGGGCGCAGTTGGCCGCGCGAGCGCACCCGGGCCAAGCTCGAAGAAGTCCTGCAGTGGCCGGCTGGAACGATCGCTCGGATCCGCCACGGGGAACCGGTCGCCGCGCAACCGGTCGCGACGCCACCCACTGCGGCTACCCCCGGCGCGGCGCCACCTGACGGCCCGGCGTCCTTGATCGCCCAAGCCGTCACCGCGGCGGTCGACACCTGCAGCCTGGCCATCGCGGCGTTGCCGTCACCGCAGGATCCGGAATTCACCGAGCGCGCGGCGCCGATCCTGGCTGATCTGCGTCAGCTCGAAGGGATCGCAGTGCAGGCGACGCGTATCAGCCGGATCACTCCGGAATTGATCAAGGCACTCAGTGCGGTGCGCCGCCATCACGACGAATTGATGACGCTCGGCGCAACGGCGCCAGGAGCCACTTTGGCGCAGCGGTTATACGCGGCGCGCCGGCGGGCTAATTTGTCCACTTCGGAAACCGCCCAAGCGGCCGGAGTGTCCGAAGAAATGATTGTCCGTGCCGAGGCGGAAGAGTCTTTGCCCACTGAGGTCGCCGAGGCGATCGAAACGCTCATTATTCAAATTAATTGAGGTTGGCTCGGACGCCTACCCACAAAGGGCGCCCGAGTCACGATCACGCGGGGAACGGCCGGAAGTGGCTTCGGGGCCCCGGAATTCCGCCGTGCAGTCGTTGACTGCTATGCGCTCGAAAATCGCAGTCCCACTGAAAATTTCGTGCATCGACCCCGGTCATCACACTGTTAAGCTCATCGTGCGGTGCAAAGGTGCACATGAAAATGACGGTGCACAAAACAGCGAGTGTGAGGACCAGGTAAATGGCGGGAAGCGATCTCTGCAAGACCACGAGTAACTTCATCTGGGGCCAGTTGCTGTTGCTCGGAGAGGGCTTCATCCCGGACAACGGCGACGTCTTCGCCGCCGGCTCTTCGTTGTTCAAGCAAATCAGCGACAAGATGGGCTTGGCCATTCCGGGCGCCAACTGGATCGGCCAAGCGGCGGATGCCTATTTGAACCAGAACATCGCTCAGCAACTGCGCGCACAGGTCATGGGCGACATCGACAACTTGACCGGCAATGTGATCTCGAACCAAGCCAAATACATTGCCAACACCCGCGACGTTCTGCGCGCGATGAAAAAGATGATCGACGGCGTGTACAAGGCCTGCAAGGTGCTGGAGAAGATCCCGCTGCTCGGCGACCTGTGGTCGTGGGAGCTGGCGCTTGTCATGTCGGGCATCGCGATGGCGACCGTCGGCGGAGCGCTGCTCTACCTGACGATCATGACGCTGATGAACGTCACCAACCTCAAGGGACTGTTCGGCCGGGTGCTCGAGATGTTCACGACCTTGCCGAAGTTCCCGGGCCTGCCCAACATCCCCCTGCCGGGTATCCCCGACATCCCCGGCCTGTGGCCGCCGCAGCTGCCCGACATTCCGATCCCGGGGCTTCCCGACATCCCGGGCCTGCCCGACTTCAAATGGCCGCCGGAGATCGGCGTCCCGGACTTCCCACTTCCGATCCCCGGTCTGCCGGAATTCGAGTGGCCCTCCATCCCCGGCTTCCCGAACATCGGCTTGCCCGAACTGGGCGGCCTCATCCCCGGGTTCCCCAACCTGCCGGGACTGCCCAGCATTCCGAACCTGTTCCCGGGCCTGCCCGGCCTGGGTGAACTCATCCCGGGTATCGGTAACTTGGGCCAGCTGCCCACCTGGACCGAATTGGCTGCACTGCCCGACTTTTTGGGTGGCTTCGCCGGCCTGCCCAGCCTGAGCTTCGGCGACCTTCTCGGGTTCGCCCAACTGCCCAGCGTGGGTTCGCTGACCTCGACGATGGGTCAGCTGCAACAGCTCGTGGCGGCCGGTGGCGGTCCGGGCCAGATGGGCAGCATGGCGGGTCAGCAGGCCCAGATGATCTCGTCGCAAGCGCAACAGGGCGGCCAGCAGCAAGGCACGTTGGTCAGCGACAAGAAGGAAGACGACGAAGGCGCCGCCGCCGGATCGACCGAGGGCGAGCGGGCACCCATCGACGCTGGCACAAGCGGCGGCCAACGCCGGCCGGAAGGCACTGTCCTTTAGCCGAAAGCCAAGCGAGCAAAAGCCATAGCGAGTAAAACGTTAGACGAAAAGGAAGGTTGTACCCCATGACCGGGATACTGGGCGTCGTACCGTCGTTTCTGAAGGTATTGGCGGGCATACAGAACGAAGTTTCCGGGATGTTCCCGCAAGTGACCAGTGAGATCGGTGGCATCAGCGCACGGGTTGCCAGCACCCACGGTTCGTTCACCTCCAACTTCAACGAGGCGCTGCAAGAGTTCGAGACCACGCACACCAGCACGGTCACCGGCTTGCAGCAGGTCAACGGCGGGCTGGCCAACAACCTGCTCTCGGCCGCGACCGCCTACCTCAACGCCGACCAAGGTTTGGCCGGCATCATCGACAAGATCTTCGGCTGACATGACCGGTCCGCTCGGAACTGCTCGCGCGGGCCTCGTCGACGATGTGGTCGGCGTCGAGGTCACCATCGACGGCATGTTGGTGATTGCCGACCGGCTACATCTGGTCGATTTCCCTGTCGCACTAGGGATTCGGCAGAACATCCCGCAAGAAGACCTGCGC
The DNA here is from genome assembly GCF_001673155.1 of Mycobacterium sp. 1423905.2. Classification (GTDB taxonomy): domain Bacteria; phylum Actinomycetota; class Actinomycetes; order Mycobacteriales; family Mycobacteriaceae; genus Mycobacterium. Next base: position 7,562 of record NZ_LZLE01000185.1, read on the forward strand.
GATCTGGTGTGGGACCAGGTAGCGCGCGACCTCACCGCGCAAGGCGTGCTGGACCGCCACGGCCAGCCGCACCCGGCGGTGGCGTCCATGGTCGACACATTGAGCCGGGCCGACCGGACCCTCGAGGGCCGCTGGTGGCGACGCGACCTTGCCGACTCGGCCGGGGGCGCCATGGTGCGATTCGTGGTCTGCCGCAAGGGCGATAGCCACGTCGTGGCTGCGCGCGACGGCGACATGCTGGTTCTGCAGCTGGTCGCGGCGCAGGTCGGTCTGGCGGGCATGGTGACCGCGGTGCTCGGGTCGGCGGAGCCGGCTCCAGTCGAACCGCTGACCGGCGTCGCCAGCGAATTGGCCGGCTGCACCACCCCCGGTCAACTGACCCGCTACGGCATCGCCCCCACCATGGCACGCCTCTACACCGACATCGTGAGCAACCCCACCAGCTGGGTGGAGATCGTCGCCAGCCAACGCCATCCCGGCGGCACCACGACACACACCAAGGCCGCCGCCGGTGTTCTCGACTCCGCGCACGGCAGGTTGGTGTCGCTGCCCCGCCAGGTCGGCGGCGAGCTATACGGAAGCTTCTTGCCTGGCACTCTACAGAATCTGCAGCGGGCCCTGGACAGTCTGGTCGAGCTGCTGCCATCCGGATCCTGGCTGGATCCAGCCCTCGACCATGCCTCCGCCCGAGGCTGACTCCCCGCTTCACTGAGTTCAGAAAGGACCGCCATCGTGGACCTGCCCGGAAACGACTACCACAGCGACGATCTCGGCGCGCTGGATTTCTCCGGCGGTGCCACCGTCCAAGAGTCGTCGCTTGACGCGCTGGATGGCTACGCGCCGGCCGAGACCGAAGATGCCGGCACCGAACTGGACGCGCTGCACGGGCTGACCGAGAAGGACGAGGAGCCCGACTTCGAGTTGTTCACCGTCACCAATCCGCAAGGTTCGGTGTCGGTGACGACCCTGATGGGCGGCATCATCCAACAGGTCACCGTCACGGACAAGGCATCGAGCATGTCCGAGTCCGCGCTCGCGGAGGAGATTTTCGTGATCGCCGACCTGGCTCGGCAGAAGGGCCGCGCCGCCCAGCACACCCTGATGCTCGAAACGATGCAAGAGGCAGCGGGCGAGGGCACCGAAGAGAGCGCCCTGTTACGTGAGTTCGTTGGCATGACGCTGAACCTGCCGACTCCGGAAGAGGCGGCTGCAGCCGAGGCCGAAGTGTTCGCATCCCGTTACGACGTTGATTACACGGCCCGCTACAACGGTGATCAATGACTGATCGCCTGGCCGGCCTGTTCGAAAGTGCCGTCGGCATGCTGCCGCTGTCGGAGGCACGGTCTTTGGACATGTTCACCGAGATCACCGAATACGACGAGTCGGCGTGTGACGCCTGGGTCGGCCGGATTCGGTGCGGCGACACTGACCGGGTGACACTGTTCCGAGCCTGGTACTCCCGGCGCAACTTCGGCCAACTGTCGGGTTCGGTGCAGATCTCGATGAGCACGCTGAACGCCCGGGTGCCCATCGGCGGTCTCTACGGAGACATCACTTACCCGGTCACCTCGCCGCTGGCAATCACCATGGGGTTTGCCGCATCCGAAGCCGCGCAGGGCAATTACGCCGACGCG
>NZ_LZLE01000186.1 GCF_001673155.1 Mycobacterium sp. 1423905.2
GCGGCAAATCTGGTGGCTCACAAGGAAGCGGCCATCGCCATCCAGTCGCAAGAGGTCTACGACCGCTACATGAAGTATTTGATCGGCTGCGAGGATTTCTTCCGCAAGGGGATCAGCAATGTCGGCCAGTTCACCCTCGTGAAGTAGGCGGCGAGGGGCTGGGGGTCGTTGCGCTACTTTTCCAAGGTGAATTGGTCGACGTCGGTGTAGCCCTGGCGGAACAGCTTCGCGCAGCCGGTCAGGTACTTCATGTAGCGGTCGTAGACCTCTTGCGACTGGATGGCGATGGCCTGTGCGCGGTTGGCCTCGAGGGCGGCCGCCCACATGTCGAGGGTGCGCGCGTAGTGCAGCTGCAGCGAGTGGATCCGGGTCAGCTCGAAGCCGGCCGTGACGGCGTACTCCCCGACGGTCTGGGGGGTCGGGAGCCAGCCCCCGGGGAAGATCTCGGTGAGGATGAATTGCGAGAAGTGCACGATCTCGTGGGTCAGCCTCATGCCTCGCGCCCTGGCCTCCTTGAAGGACGGGCGAACGATGGTGTGCAACAACATCCGACCGTCTTCGGGCAGAATGTGGTGGGCGCGTTCAAAAAACGCCGGCCACCGGTCGGCCTTGAACGCCTCGAAGGCACCAATGCTGACGATCCGGTCGACCCTGTCGTCGAATTCCTCCCAGCCCTGTAGCCGGACTTCGACGCTACGCTCGGTGGGGATGGCGGCCATTTTGGCCTTACTGTAGGCAAACTGGTTGCGACTCAGCGTGATCCCGATCACGTTGACGTCATACTTCTCGATCGCCCGCTGCAGCGCTCCCCCCCAGCCGCAACCGATGTCGAGCAGCGTCATCCCCGGCTCGAGATTCAATTTGCCCAGCGCCAGGTCGAACTTCGCATTCTGCGCCTCTTCGAGCGTCATGTCCTCGCGTTCGAAATAAGCGCACGTATAGCCCATTGTCGGGTCTAGGAACAGCGCAAAAAACTCGTCCGAAACGTCGTAGATGGATTGCGATTCTTCATAGAACGGAGTCAATGTGGTCATGGGGTTCCCGATTACCCTTTCGCGTATTCAACGCGAGCATACTAACCGGAAAACCCAACAATGTCTTGGCGTCCCGCGTCGAATGTCGGCGCCAAGGCGCCGTGCGGCGGGCGTCAGTAGGTATAGAAACCCCGGCCGGTTTTCTTGCCCAGCCGGCCCGCCTCCACCATGCGCAGCAACAGCGGCGGCGGGGCATACTGCGGTTCCTTGAATTCCTCGAACATCTTGTCCGCGATCAGTTTCAGGGTGTCCAGGCCCACCAGATCGGACAGCCGCAACGGGCCCATCGGGTGCGACAGCCCGGCGACAACCGCCTTGTCGACGTCCTCGGTGGTGGCGAAACCCGCCTCCACCATGCGAATCGCCGACAGAAGATAGGGCACCAGCAGGGCGTTGACGACGAAGCCCGACCGGTCCGAGCAGCGCACCACCTGCTTGCCCAGCACCGCGCTGGCGAATTCCTCGGTGCGCGCGGCGGCGGCCTCGTCGGTGACCAGCGTGCTGACCAACTCGACCAGCGGCAGCACCGGCACGGGGTTGAAGAAGTGCAGGCCCAGCACCCGCTGTGGGTTCTTGGTCGCCGCAGCGATCTTCATGATCGGAATGCTGGACGTGTTGGACGCCAGCACCGCGTCGGGATCGGTGACGACGGCGTCGAGTTCGGCGAACACCTGCGCCTTGATGGCGTCGTCCTCGATGATCGCCTCGATGACCAGCTGGCGGTCGGCGAGGTCCTTCAGATCGGTGGTGAAGGTGAGCTGGCTCAGCGCGCGGTCGCGTTCCCGCTCGGTCACCTTGCCGGCGCTGACGCCGCGCTCCAGCGACTTCACGATGCGGTTGCGTCCGGCCGTGATCAGCGCCTCGGTGGTCTCGAACACCGTCACGTCGACGCCGGCGCGGACCGCGACCTCGGCGATGCCGGATCCCATCTGGCCGGCCCCGACCACCCCTACCCGCTGAATCGCTGCGTCGCTCACTGTCGTCTCTTTCGGTGTCGTATCGTCTTGCACCGCAATAGGCCCCGCCCAGGTTCGCTGGGCGGGGCCAATGCTACTTCACGGTGAGCAAACGGAAACTCGCACGATCTGGATCGCAGCGGTGCAAGTTCCCGCCCGCTCGGCTCCGGAAGGGGTCAGTGACTCAAGCCATCGGTTTCACATCCTCCAAGCGGGCAAGCCCGCTCCTCAACAGTGA
>NZ_LZLE01000187.1 GCF_001673155.1 Mycobacterium sp. 1423905.2
GTCGCGCAGCTCACCGAGACCTCACCGGCACCCCACGCGGTGCAACAGCGGATGGCCAAGATGCTGCGCAATGCGGTCGACGAGGTCTCCCAGATGCAGGCTGAGGCGCGCGCCGAGGCAGAAGCACTGATCGCGGCGGCCGAAGCCGAGGCCGAGGCCGAGCGGCGCAAGCACGAAGACCTGCTGGCGGAGATGGTGGCGCAGCGCAAAGCCCTAGACGCCGAGTGCGCGGAAACCCGCGAGAACCTCGACGCCGAACTGAACGAGAAGCGAGCCGAGGCCCGAGCGGCGATCGACCAGGCGTGGCAAGACGCCCAACGGGAGCGCGATCAGTTGCTCGCCGATGCCCGGCAGCGCGCCGATCGCGACCGCGAGCAAGCCCGCCGCGCGGTGAACGAGGCCAGTCAGCAACGCATCAGGATCCTCGAGCAGCTGATGGGGGTCTACCGCGACCTCGGAGCGGTGCCGGCCGCGTTGGAGGCGGCATACCAAGAAGGCAAGAGAGCCCCCGACGAAAACGGCGTCGAACACCTAGACGAGAAAGTCAGCACAGGTTAGCGGCGACGGCCGGTAGTCTCAGCGCCGTGTCGATCGCAAACGGCAGACTCACCGGCGCCCAAGCCCGGCGGGTAGCCATTGCGGCACAAGGGTTTAGCGAGTCCCGGCGCGGCGGCAAAATATCCCGCGCGCACCTGCGGCGGCTGATCTCCCGAATTCAGGTGCTGCAACTGGACTCGGTGTCGGTCGCCGTGCGTGCGCACTACGCGCCGGTGTTCAGCCGGCTCGGTCCCTACGATCGTGACGTGTTGGACCAGGCCGCATGGGGTCCGCGGTCGGTTCGGCTGCTCGCGGAATATTGGGCGCACGAAGCCGCCCTGGTGGCCGTCGAGGATTGGCCGCTGCTGCGCTGGAGAATGCGCCAGTACCGGCACGGCCGGTGGGGCACCCACATCGTCAAGGCGAACCCCCAGCTCGTCGACGACGTCGTCGCCGCGGTTGGCGAACTGGGCCCCAGCACGGCCGGACAGATCGAAGCCCACTTGGTTGCCGAGCCTCGCCGGGCCAAGGGTGCCTGGTGGAACCGCAGTGACACCAAATGGGTGTGCGAGGCGCTGTTCGCCTCCGGGGTCCTCACTACGGCGACCCGCGTCGGCTTCGCGCGCCACTACGACCTGGTGGAGCGGGTGTTGCCGGCCGAGGTGCTGGCTCGCCAGGTCGACGATGACGAGGCCATCCGGGAACTGACATTGCGCGCGGCCACTGCGCTGGGGCTGGGCACTGAGGCGGATATCCGTGATTACTTTCGCCTGTCCGCACAGCAGGTCAAGCCGGCGCTGGCCGACCTGGTGGCAGCGGGCGACATCGAGAAGGTCGACGTGGCCGGCTGGTCGGCGCCGGCTTATCTGCGTAGTGGGCAACCGGTGCCGCGCGCTGAACGCGGCACCGCGCTGTTGTGCCCGTTCGACCCGCTGATATTCTTCCGTCCCCGGGTTGAGCGGCTCTTCGGATTCCATTACCGCATCGAGATCTACACCCCAGCAGCGAAGCGGCAATACGGCTACTACGTGTGGCCGTTGCTGCTGGACGGCCAGTTGGTCGCCCGGGTGGACCTCAAGGCCGACCGCACCGCCAACACGCTGCAGGTGTTAGGCGCCTACGCCGAACCTGATGTGCAGCGGGCACGAGTGGCCGCCGCGCTGGCCGGGGAACTGCACTCCATGGCGTCCTGGCTGGGCTTGGGCGACGTCACGGTCGCGCAGCGAGGCGACCTGGCCGCCGAATTGCGAGCTGCGGCAAAGCGAGTCAGCTGATGGTCGCCCAACTCAAAGCCACACTGTGGCAGGCGGCCAACAAATTGCGCGGGTCACTGCCGGCCGGCCAGTACAAGGACGTCGTCCTCGGGCTAGTGTTCCTGAGATACGTCTCCGACCTCGAACACCCGGCATTCACCGTTCCCGCAACCGCGTGCTGGAAAGCGTTGACAGACAACGTGACTGGCCCGGATATCGGTCAGTGCGTCGACGCGGCGATGGGTGATGTGATGGCCGCCAATCCGGCGTTGACCGGCCTACTGCCGCAGCTATACCAGCGTGTTGATCAGCGTCGACTGGCCGAGTTGGTCGGCCTGCTCGGCGACGCGAACTTCGGCGGACACGACGGCCACCGCGGCCGGGACCTCATCGGCGAGGTGTACGAGTACTTTCTCGGCAATTTCGCGCGCGCAGAAGGCAAGCGGGGCGGTGAGTTCTTCACCCCGCCGAGCGTGGTGCGATTGCTCGTCGACATCCTGCAACCGTTGAGCGGGCGGGTGTACGACCCGTGCTGCGGCTCGGGCGGAATGTTCGTCCAGGTGTGCGCCGGTGCTGCCCGCGACGTCACTATCTTCGGCCAGGAGAGTGTCGAGGAAACCTGGCGGATGGCCAAGATGAACCTGATCGTGCACGGCATCGACGACACCGGCATCCGGCATGGCGACACCTTCGTCAGCGATCTGCACGCCGGCATGCAGATGGATTACGTCCTGGCCAACCCGCCGTTCAACATCAAGGACTGGGCACGCGACCAGCAGGACCCGCGATGGCGGTTCGGCGCACCACCGGCCGGCAACGCGAACTTCGCTTGGCTGCAACACATTCTGTCCAAGCTGGCACCGGGCGGAAAAGCCGGCGTCGTCATGACCAACGGATCCCTCACGTCGAAGGCCAACGGCGAAGGTGACATTCGGGCCCGCATCGTCGACGCCGACCTGGTGTCCTGCGTGGTTGCCCTGCCGGCGCACCTCTTTCGCAATACCGGCATTCCGGTGTGCCTGTGGATATTCGCCGAAGACAAAGGTGCTCGACGGGGACAGGTGCTCTTCGTCGACGCGCGAACTCTGGGCTATCCGGTCGATCGGTCACAACGCGCCTTGACGACCCACGAGATCGCTCAGCTCGCCGACCTCTACCACCGGTGGACAGGGTCGTCCGAAAACGCTGCCTACGAAGATGATCCGGGATTGTGTCGTACCGTCGACCTCGCGGAGATCCGGGCCGCGGGCTATGCGCTGACACCAGGGCGCTATGTCGGTGCACCAGCGGCCGACGACGAAAGCGAGCCGGTCGAGGCGAAACTCACGCGGCTTTGCGCAGAACTGCTGACGGCGCTCGACGAATCCGCGCAGTGGGACAAGGTGGTACGCCGGCAAGTGGAGCGGGTGCGATGGAGGTGACGTTAGGGGAGTGCCTCGACTTCCGCAGCGGGAGCAGGCCTCCGGCGCGTGCGTCGACTGGCCGCTTCCCGATCTACGGCGCCAACGGCGCCATCGGCTACACCTCCGGCTACAACGCCACCGGACCGCTGATCGTCCTGGGCCGCGTCGGATCCTATTGCGGAAGCCTGCATTACAACGCCGCGCCGATCTGGGTCAGCGACAACGCGTTCGCCTGCCGGGCGGCTGACCCGGCCGAGACACGGTACTGGTATTACGCCCTGCAAACCTGCCGGCTCAACGAGCACCGCTGCGGTTCCGGCCAACCGTTGCTCAACCAGCGCACGTTGCGTGACGTGCCGGTGCGTACGGTGCCGGCTCGTCGGCGCCGACCGATCGCGCAGGTGCTCGGCACGCTCGACGACAAGATCGCCGCCAATCAACGCGTCATTCAGGCCGCCGAAGCCGTGATGGTGACCACGGTGGCCGCGGTCGGTCAGCGCGTCGCGCTGTCGGCGCTGGCCAGTCGGTCTACCGCACTGCGTCAGCCGTCGGCCTTTGATGCGTTGGTCGCCCACTTCAGCCTTCCGGCCTTCGACACCGGCGCCCAACCGCACCTGGTCGCCGGCGCGTCGATCAAGAGTGGCAAGTATCTGCTGTCCCAGCCGTGTGTGCTGGTGGCCAAGCTCAACCCGCGGATCCCACGCATCTGGAATGTGGCCCGGCTGCCCGCCGAGATGGCCCTGGCCAGCACCGAGTTCGTCGTGCTCACCCCCAACCACGTCGACACGTCGGCGCTGTGGTCGGCGCTGCGCCAACGCGACGTCTGCGCTACTTTGCGACAACTCGCGGCCGGGACGTCGGGAAGCCACCAACGGATCCAGCCGCGTGACCTGCTCGATGTTCGCCTACCCGACGTTCGGAGGCTGAGCAGCGACGATGCGCTGACGATCAGCAACCTGGGTGCCCTGTGTCAGGCCCG
>NZ_LZLE01000188.1 GCF_001673155.1 Mycobacterium sp. 1423905.2
TCGTCGAGCACGACGAGGACACCATCGAGCACGCCGACTGGATCGTCGACATCGGCCCCCGCGCCGGCGAGCACGGCGGCCGCATCGTGCACAGCGGCCCGTACCACGAGTTGCTGCGCAACAAGGAGTCGATCACCGGCGCCTACCTCTCGGGCCGGGAGAGCATCGAGATGCCCGCCATGCGGCGTCCCGTCGACCCCAAACGGCAGCTGACCGTCGTCGGCGCGCGCGAACACAACCTGCGCGGCATCGACGTGGCGTTCCCGCTTGGCGTGCTCACCTCGGTGACCGGCGTGAGCGGCTCGGGCAAGTCGACGCTGGTGAACGACATCCTGGCGGCGGTCCTGGCCAACAAGCTCAACGGCGCCCGGCAGGTGCCGGGCCGGCATACCCGGGTCACCGGGCTGGACCATCTGGACAAGCTGGTGCGGGTCGACCAGTCACCGATCGGGCGCACCCCGCGGTCCAATCCGGCCACCTACACCGGCGTCTTCGACAAGATCCGGACGTTGTTCGCCGCCACCACCGAAGCCAAGGTCCGCGGGTACCAGCCGGGCCGATTCTCCTTCAACGTCAAGGGCGGTCGGTGCGAAGCGTGCACCGGGGACGGCACCATCAAGATCGAGATGAACTTCCTGCCCGACGTCTATGTGCCGTGCGAGGTCTGCCATGGCGCCCGCTACAACCGCGAGACCCTCGAAGTGCACTACAAGGGCAAGACCATCTCCGAAGTGCTGGACATGTCGATCGAGGAAGCGGCCGACTTCTTTGAGCCGATCTCGGGCATTCACCGCTATCTGCGCACGCTGGTCGATGTGGGACTGGGCTATGTCCGGCTCGGTCAACCCGCCCCGACGCTGTCCGGCGGTGAGGCCCAGCGGGTCAAGCTCGCCTCCGAATTGCAGAAGCGGTCGACCGGTCGGACCATCTACATTCTCGACGAGCCCACCACCGGCTTGCATTTCGACGACATCCGTAAGCTGTTGATGGTCATCACGGGTCTGGTCGACAAAGGCAACACCGTCATCGTCATCGAGCACAACCTGGACGTCATCAAGACCTCAGACTGGATCGTCGACATGGGGCCAGAAGGCGGCGCCGGTGGCGGAACCGTTGTGGCACAAGGAACGCCGGAAGACGTCGCCGCGGTGCCGGAAAGTTACACCGGCAAGTTCCTCGCCGAGGTACTCGCGGGCGGCCGCGCCGGCTCAACCGCGACCCGGCCCAACGGCCGGCGCCGCAAAGTCAGCGCCTGACCGCACTGTCGACCGCCGACTTCGCCAACGGCGAAGGAAATCGTGGGCTGATCCGCACACCGTCCAGCCAGGTCGTCAGCTCCTCGGCGCGTCGCTCCAGGGCCTGCCGGGCATCTCTGCCCGGGTCTTCCAGCAACTGCACTTGCACGCGAGCGTTGCCGTCCTGATACCAGCCGCCGACCACCCGCCCGTTGCACCACGCGGTCGCGCCCGCATTGCCGTTGCGGTCGAACAGGTGACCGCGGTGCTCGCCGAGGTACCAGTCACGCTGCGCCCAGCCCATGGTGGTCGGATCGAGGCTCGGCAACAGGGCACACCACAGCGGCGCAACGGGTTCGGGCTCGAGGTCGTCGGGCAGTGCGTATCCGCGGCTGCCGTGCAGGTCCACCTCGACGGCCCCGAGGTCGGTCAACGCGGCGCGCACCGCCGTCAGCGTGCTGCCCTGCCACCATCTGATGTCTTCGACGGTCGCAGGCCCGAACGTCCGCAGCCATCGACGGGTCCACTCCGCCCGCGCGGCCGGTTCCGACCACGGTTCTGCACGTTCAGGCAGCCAGCCGCTGGTCGCGCTCCACCGCGGTCGCGAGGACGTCCAACCCGCGTCGTTGGGGCCGCGCACGATGTCGCCGCGGGCCGACAGCACGGTGAGCACCCGTGGTGCAACGGGAACCTCGCCGCCCCAACGCTTTCCGGGCGCCGGGTCATAGCTGCCCGCGAGTTCCGGTAAGGCCGCGCGCAGTTCGGTGCTTGTCGCCGGCCCGTTGTCCGTCAAGTGCCGCAGCGTCGCCGCGCACGCTCGATCCAGCCAACGTGCCCCGTCGCCGGTCAGCCCGGCCTTTTGCGCATCGGCGATCAACCGGCGGCGCTCGTTGTCGGCCACCCGCGCGCTGGCGGCGGCCTGGACCAGCGCCAAGTCGTCGGCGCAAATGATCCACAGCGTCCGCCGCATCGCCAAATGCTTGACCAGCGAGCGCTTGTCGTAGAGTTCGCGGTCGAGTCCGGCCACTGCGAAACCAGGTGCCCGCGCCCACAGCGACAGGTACGGAGTGGCGGGGTCGGTGGCGTGCAGCCCCAGCAAGCCAGCGGTGAGGTCCGGCAGCGAAGCGTCGTCGCGCACAAGAAAAGTTCTGCGGGCCAGACGGTTCCGTCTTTCCGCGACGTCGAATTCGCGCACGTCGTTACTTGGGTACCTTTGCGGCCATGTCGTTGGCCATCATTCGCGAGGTCGGCACGGTGTCACTCATCGGTGCGCGTGGTCTTTTCCATCGCCTCCCGAATCTGCGCTAACCGTTCCGCTGCCGCGCGCTGTCGCTTCTCGTACTCGTCTTCGACTCGGCGGCCCTCCGAGGTTGCGGCGTCGAGTTCCTCCGCGCCCAGCGCGGCCCCATACCGATTCTCGATCTTCTCCCGGACCGAGTCGAAGGTGGGAACTCCGGAGCTGTCGTATCCAGGTTCAGGTTCGTCGGGCATGCCAGCAACGCTACTGCGGCCCGCCGTCGAAGTAGCGCACCATCTGCCGCCAGTACACCAGGGTCAGCGCCATCTGCACCGCGGTGGCGGTCAACGCGGTGCCCAGCCGACGCTTGCGGGCTGCGATGATTGCCACGAATGCGACGGCCGAGCTGACGGCGCTGGTAACCCGCGCGCCGTCCTTGGGCCGCCGGATGATCCATAGCTCTTCACCCAACATGGCGCGGGTTGCCCAATTGCGATGGTGGGCGGGCTCACCGAAGATGAACGGGTTGAGCGCCAGCCACACGGCCAGCAGCACGGCGTGGCTGCGCTGGCGGGTCCACGCCGGCACCAAGAGCAACGGCGTGCTGGCCCACCGGGTCCAGGCGCTCCACGGATTGCAGTGTCGCGCGAACATGGCGCGGCGCAGCCGGGCGATCGCAGACACCGCAGTTAACCGCCTGCGGCAGCGACCCGGGCTTGGCCTGCTCCCGGCGCTGGGGGAGCCGAGGGCGCCGACGTGCCCGGCAGCGCGATCCGCGGCACCCCCGGAGTGCCGACCTGACCGGCCAGCCAGGGCAGCGACGTCGCGAAGACCTGATCGGCGAAAGGCCAGTCATGCTTACCCGGCTGGGGCACGACCGCACAATCGATGCCGTTGGACCGGCCCAACGCACACAACGCGTTGGCCGCGGCGGTCTGATTGCTCGGATTGGCTGCCGCGTCCCGGCCGGCCCACCGCATGCTGGGAGTATCGATGACCGGAATGTCGTGGCGCGGCGCCAACGGCCCGGTATTGATCGCGAACCACCCCGAGACGCCGGTGTATGGGCCGTGCCGGTTGATCACCGTGGTCGGGTCGAACGCCGCCCAGGCGTCGGCGTCACCGCCGAAAAGTCGGGCGATGGTTTCGGCTTTGTTGCCCGCATTCGGGTAGAGGTCGCCGGCCACATCGACGAA
>NZ_LZLE01000189.1 GCF_001673155.1 Mycobacterium sp. 1423905.2
CTTTGGCCATGCCGCGCGCAATGACCGTGTCGAACGCCGGCGGTAGTCCGGGCGTCATGGCCGACGGCCGCGGCGGCGGGTCGTTGAGGTGCCCGCTGATCTGTTCTTCCAGGCTGTCACCGGGATAGGGGCGCGTCCCGGTCAAGCACTCGTGCAGCACGCACGCCAACGAGTACACGTCGGCGCGAGGGTCGGTGCTGCCCCGGAACCGCTCGGGGGCCATGTATGCCAGCGTGCCCATGGTGTGCCCGGTGGTGGTGATGGCCGTGTCGGCGGTGGCGCGGGCGATGCCGAAGTCGATGAGGTAGACGAAGTTTCGCGCTTTGGCGATCAGGACATTCGACGGTTTGACGTCGCGGTGCACCAACCCCACCTGGTGGGCGCTGTCCAACGCCCCGGCGACCTGTTCGACGATGGCTACAGCGGTGGCCGGGTCGAGCCGGCCGCCGTTTTCGGCGATGAACGCCGCCAGATCCCGGCCCTCGATGAGCCGCATGTCGACATAAAGCCGGCCATCGATCTCGCCGAAGCTGTGGATCGGCACGATATGCGGGTCGTTGAGACTGGCGGCCGTGCGCGCCTCGCGGCGGAATCGGTATTCGAACTCGCGGTCTTCGGCCAGGTTCGGCGGAAGCAGCTTGATCGCGACGACCCGGTCGGTCTCGGTGTCGTAGGCGCGGAACACCTGGCCCATGCCGCCGCGGCCCAGCAGTCCAAGCAGACGGTATCGCCCGAAAGTGGTTTCGGATTCGCTACCGGCCACCGATGTCCCTTCCCTCCCCGCACGCCCGGCGTGCACGGACTCACGTTAGTCCAGTAGCACCGACTTGATCGTGACTTCAGTAGCTGGTGCGCCGTCTTCACCGCCCCCGGCAACACCGCCGGCGGCGATCTTGTCCAGGGTGGCCAGACCGTCGGACTGGATGGTGCCGAACACGGTGTAGTCCGGTGGCAACTGCGAGTCCTTGTAGACCATGAAGAACTGGCTGCCGTTGCTGTTGGGGACGCGGGAGTGGGCCATGGCGAGGGTGCCGCGCGGATACAGGACGGGCTGTTGCAGCGCAGGGTCGTTGGGCGGGTATTGGTCGGTGGGATATTCGTTGGCGAACTGATAACCCGGACCGCCGGTGCCTTCACCGGTGGGGTCGCCGCACTGCAGCACGCCCATGTTCGGCGAGGTGGTCAGCCGGTGGCATTTGGTGTCGTTGAAGTACTTCTGACCGACCAGGCTGGCGAAACTGTTGACGGTGCAGGGCGATTCGTTGTTGGCCAACATGATGCCGACGTTGCCCTGGCTGGTCACCATGCTGACGCTGATAGACGCGGGATCGGTCGGGATCTTGCCGGTCCGCGGCGGTTTGACCGGCTTGGCCGCCGGTTGCTGCGAGGCCGGGTATTGACAGTTGGCGCCCACGTTGGCCGACGGCTTGAACGGCGGTAGCGGCGGCGCGGCTCCCGGGGCGGGCGGCGAGGTGGACGCCGAACTGGTCGGGCTGGCCGACGGCTTGCTCTTGTCGTCGTGCTTGGTCAAGACCACGGTGATCACCACCGCGGCGATCACGGCCACCGCGGCCACCGAGCCACCGATGATCGTCAGCAGGCGGCGCCTCTTGGCTTGCTTGGCGCGGCGCTCCAGCTGCCGTTCGAGTTTGCGCTTGGCGGTCGCGCGGCGCTGTTGATTGGTGGGCACGGCCGATGTCCTCCCTGCTGTCGGTGAATCGGGCCGAGTGGCCAGCCCAGGCTAATGTGGGCGCCGCGACCCGTGTCAAGTGGCCCGCACTCCGGCCGCATCGTTCGCAGATGGGAAACTGGAAGCGTGTTGATCACCGGATTTCCCGCGGGGTTGCTGCAGTGCAACTGTTACGTGCTGGCCGAGCGGCCCGGGACGGACGCGATCATCGTCGACCCGGGGCAGCGTGCGATGGGCCCGCTGCGGCGCATCCTCGACGAGCAGCGGCTGACCCCGGCAGCGGTGCTGATCACCCACGGGCACATCGACCACATGTGGTCGGCGCAGAAGGTCTCCGACACCTTTGGCTGCCCCACCTACATCCACCCCGAAGATCGCTTCATGCTCAAAGACCCCATCTACGGCCTGGGCCCGCGGATGGCTCAACTGGTCGCCGGGGCGTTCTTCCGCGAGCCCAAGCAAGTCGTCGAACTCGACCGCGACGGGGACAAACTCGACCTAGGCGGCATTTCGGTCAATGTCGACCACACGCCGGGGCACACCCGCGGATCGGTGTGCTTCCGCATCCTGCAGGCCGCCAAGAACGACGCCGACGTGGTATTCACCGGCGACACACTGTTCGAGCGCTCGGTCGGGCGCACCGACCTGTTCGGCGGCAGCGGCCGCGGCCTGATTGGCTCGATCGTCGACAAATTGCTCGTGCTCGACGACCAGACCGTGGTACTGCCCGGGCATGGCAACTCCACCACCATCGGCGCCGAGCGCCGCTTCAACCCGTTCCTCGAAGGGTTGAGTCCATGACGGAGTTCTCGGCGCCCAAGGGAGTGCCGGACTACGTGCCACCGGATTCGGCGCAGTTCGTCGCCGTGCGCGACGGTCTGTTGGCAGCGGCTCGCCGCGCCGGCTACGGGCACATCGAGTTGCCGATCTTCGAGGACACCGCGCTGTTCGCCCGTGGGGTGGGCGAGTCCACCGACGTGGTGTCCAAGGAGATGTACACCTTCGCCGACCGGGGCGACCGCTCGGTGACGCTGCGGCCTGAGGGCACCGCCGGGGTGGTTCGCGCGGTGATCGAACACGGCTTGGACCGCGGGGCACTGCCGATCAAGCTGGTCTACGCCGGCCCGTTCTTCCGCTACGAGCGCCCACAAGCCGGTCGGTACCGCCAATTGCAGCAGGTCGGCGTCGAGGCGATCGGCGTCGACGACCCAGCACTGGACGCCGAGGTCATTGCCGTCGCCGACGCGGGTTTCCGGTCGCTGGGCTTGGACGGCTTCCGCCTGGAGATCACCTCGCTGGGCGACGACAGCTGCCGCCCGCAGTACCGAGATCTCTTGCAGGACTTTCTGTTTCGGCTGGACCTGGACGAGGAGACGCGGCGGCGTGCCGAGATCAACCCGCTGCGGGTGCTCGACGACAAGCGCCCGGAGGTGCGGGCGATGACCGCCGACGCGCCGGTGTTGCTCGACCACCTCTCCGACAGCGCCAAGCAGCATTTCGATACCGTGCTGGCGCACCTGGACGCCCTTGCAGTGCCCTACGTCATCAATCCGCGCATGGTCCGCGGCCTGGACTACTACACCAAGACCACCTTCGAGTTCGTCCACGACGGCTTGGGCGCGCAGTCCGGCATCGGCGGCGGCGGGCGCTACGACGGGCTCATGCGTCAACTGGGTGGACAAGACCTCTCCGGCATCGGATTTGGCCTGGGCGTGGACCGCACGCTGTTGGCTTTGCGCGCGGAGGGCAAGAGCGTGGGGGAGACCGCACGCTGCGAGGTGTTCGCGGTGCCGTTGAGCGATGCGGCGAAGCTGCGCCTTGCGGTGTTGGCCGGGGAGTTGCGTTCGGCCGGGGTTCGCGTCGATTTGGCCTACGGTGATCGCGGGCTCAAGGGAGCGATGCGGGCGGCCGACCGCTCCGGCGCTCGTCTCGCGTTGGTCGCCGGGGATCGCGACATCGAGGCCGGGGTGGTCGGGGTCAAGGATCTTGCGACGGGGGATCAGGTGTCGGTGGAGGCGAAGTTGGTTGCGGCTGAGGTTCTTTCGCGGCTCGGTCGGTAGGTTTCTGCAGGGCCGTCCTGACCAAGACGACCGTCCCAGCGATGACCAGCACCGCACCCGCGGCGATGCCTACCAGTGGGGCAGTGAACTGTTCGGCAGCGACGTATTGGCCGACGGCATAGCGGGCGTCGGCGGGTCCGGTGCAACTGACCGCGTAGTTTCCCTCGGCCGCGGGCGTGAAGTGGTAGACCGCTCGCCATGGTGTCGGGCGTAGCGGGAAGTCGTCGGGGGAGAGGTCGGGCGTCGGCAACGGGGCGGCGAACACGCTGCACCGGACATCTTGTCCGGCCGCACCTTTGGCGTAGATCGACTTCGTCTCGCCGGCCCGTACCCGCAACATCGATCGCTGGCCTTCGCTGAAGACTTCGACATCGGTGGGCACTCTGCTGAGGACTCGCTTCGCGGCGACGGCGAACAAGATGGTGGCCAGCACCGCGCCGAGGATGAGGAGCACTGCGCCGATAGCCAAACCGAGGCGGCGCTGTCGTTGGTATGCCTCCATGCCAAACATCTTGTGTCACTTCGGTTTCAGGAGCAACATCGCGCGGCTTTTTGTCGGCCGGTGGTCGTATCATTCGAACATGGGTTCGAGTACGCGTGAGGAGATCGTTGAGGCATATACGGCCTTGCGCGACGCAGTCACGCGCGTGCTCGACCTCAGCTATGACGCGCTGACCACGCCCGAGCGATTGGTGTTGCTCGATACGCAAGAACAACAATGTCGGCGGCTTCCCGCAGCGCGGCACGAGTTGATCAACCAGCTTGTCGCACAGGCCAGTGAGGAAGAGCTGGGTGGTCGGCTGCCCGCGGCGTTAGCGGCCCGGTTGCGGATCACCCGCGCCGAGGCCAATCGGCGCATCGGGGAAGCCGCCGACCTCGGTGAGCGGCGGGCGTTGACCGGGCAGGTGTTGGCGCCGCGGTTGAGCGCCACCGCCCACGGCCAGCGCGAGGGCCGCATCGGTGAGGGGCAGGTGCGGGTGATCCGCGAGTTCTTCCACCGGCTGCCCGCCCATGTCGATGTGGAGACCGAGGAGAAAGCCGAAGCCCACCTCGCCCAGCTGGCCGGCCAGTATCGGCCCGATCAGTTGGCCAAGCTCGCTGAGCGGCTGATGGACTGCCTACACCCTGACGGGGACTACACCGACGACGACCGCGCCCGCCGCCGCGGGATCACGCTCAGTAAGCAAGACGTGGACGGGATGTCGCGACTGTCTGGCTATCTGACTCCCGAAGCGCGCGCCACCCTGGAAGCCGTGCTGGCCAAACTCGCCGCGCCGGGCATGTGCAACCCCGACGACGAAGCACCGTGCGTGCAAGGATCGCCGTCCGAGCAAGCCATCAAAGGCGACCTGCGCTCCGCCGGGCAACGTAACCACGACGGGCTGCTGGCCGCCTGC
>NZ_LZLE01000190.1 GCF_001673155.1 Mycobacterium sp. 1423905.2
CTGTTGTTGTACATCGGCACGCACACCGAAACCCGCGGCGCTGCGGTAGACCGTTCAATGTCGTTGACGTTCATAGACTGTGGGCTCGAGCGTTACCAGCCGGACCCCGGAGTGCTCTCAGAGACGAGCAATACCCTGGAAGATGAGAATGACACCCGTGAAGCCGACGATGGTCTGGGTGATCTGCAGCCGGTACGTACGCAGCCAGTCTTGGATCCGCTGCATCACCGCGTACGTCTTCCCGGGGACCGCCAGATAGCACACCAGTGGGATCTCGACGACCGCAAGCACCAGCAGCATGAACACCATCAACGCGCTGAACTGCGTTGTCACGGCGGCACCCGACGCAAGGATGACCGTCACTATCACCCAGCCTTCGTAGGGCGGGAAAGACGAGGAGAGGCCGACGAAGAATGCTGGCCAGAGGCGGTCACCGCTCAAAATCTCTTGAGTGCGGGCCCCCATCCGCTGAAAGAAGTTTGTGGGACGCTCCTCCACCAAGGTGACCGTATGACCGCCGCCCGCCTGCAACCGTGCCGTCGCCCGGGCACGTTTTGTCATCAACGCGAGCATCACCAACGCGAATATCCCAATGGCGATGTGCAGGCGCCCACCCATGAAGATGACCGTCGTGGTCCGGATGTAAGTGAAGGCGTCGCCGACAAAGTGCAGGGCACCGAGCGTGACCTCGCGCATGAGGACGAACGCGGAGAGTCCGATCGCCAGGCCCATCGCGACGCCGCCGAGCCAGAACGCCATGAGGTTCCGGAATGCCCGCCGCTGGGACATTATGACGATGGCGAGCGCGATCCGCACGGGATCAATCGCCATGCCGAGCCCGGTTATGACCACTATCGTCCACATCACTGGGGACGCTACTATGCCGCAACCAATCTCGCGGGCTAACTGAGAAATTGCCTAGAAATGTGCCCTGAACAGCCATTAGAGTACCCGGCGGTGTGTCGGGCCCCGACATTGCAGTGGCGGGGTATCCCGTCGGCGCAGCTAGTGCCGCTTTCCCGGGCCGGCACGTCCGCAGCACACGGTGCGTTCGGTCTCCCTCAGGTTCGGACCGGCACGCCCGTACGAGAAGACGTCGGATCTCCTTCAACCCCGCACAACGGCAATGGCACCCATCGGCCGTTCGGCTGTGTGCCGCGCGGCTATGCTGACGGCGATTCGTGTGAGGGACCGTAGATAGCCGGACAGTTGCGATACAGCGCGGGACGGCCTCGACCACTCGGCTACGCAGACTAGGGAGCTCACACCGTTGGACCTCAATCAAATGGAAAGACGGCCGCGGGTTTCGGTGTGCGTGCCGATGTACAACAACAGTGCGACCATCGAACGTTGCCTGCGCAGCATCCTCGATCAGCAGGGCGTGAACTTTGAGATCGTCGTGGTCGATGACGATTCGACCGACGACTGTGTCGACATCGCGTCGGCGCTGCTGCGGCCTGGGGACCGTCTGGTCCGCAACAAGCCTCGCTTGGGTTTGAACGACAACCACAACAAGTGCCTCGAACTGGCGCGCGGCGATCTCATCCAGTTCGTGCACGGCGACGACTGGTTACTACCCCAAGCCCTGCAGACACTGGTGCCCTGCTTCGACGACTCCAAGGTCGGTATGGCGTTCGCGCCCCGCCGCATTGAAGGAGAAGACAGGCGGTGGACTGAACGATATGGCAACGTCCACACCCGCTTCCGGCACCTCAGCGACTATAACGTCGGGTCGTCCCTGGTGCAGCAGATGTTGCTGCGCGGTGGGAAGGAGAACTGGATCGGAGAACCGACCTGCGTAATGTTCCGACGGCAACTGGCGTTGGAAGCGGGAGGTTTCCGCGCCGACATCTACCAACTCGTCGACGTCGATTTCTGGTCGCGCTTGATGTTGCGATCAGTTGTTTGCTTTGTCCCGGAG
>NZ_LZLE01000191.1 GCF_001673155.1 Mycobacterium sp. 1423905.2
CCCGGGCACGACCTACCCCTCGAGGCATGTGGCTCCGTCGTGGCGTTGATGACGGCGCACTACGCGCTGCTGCATGCGGCTCGGGTCCTCCCCGACGAGTGGGTGCTGGTGGCCTGTGGCGCTGGCGGCGTCGGCATGGCGGCGGTGCAGGTCGCCGCCAAAGCCGGCGCGCGGGTGATCGCGACCGCATCCAACGACGAGCGAGCGGATCTCCTCCGAGGGTTTGGAGCGCAACACGTCGTCGACTCCCGGTCGCTCAGCGCCACCGACGAGGTGCGCCGACTCACCGGCGGCCGGGGCGTCGACGTCGTGATCAGTTCGGCGCCCGGGGAAGCAGTGCTGGCGAATCTGGAAGTGGCGGCGGAGTTCGGCCGAGTCGTCGAAGTCGGGAAGAGCGAAATCTACGGCGCGCGGCTCCTCGACATGGCGGTGTTCGACAAGAACCTGTCGCTGATCTCGATCGACCTCGACCGGATGGGCGCCACGCGGATCGACGTGGTCCGGCAGGTGAATCGTGAGGTTCTCGACCTGATCCGCTCCGGCCACTACGACTTGCTACCGGCCCGGATTCTGCCGGTGTCGCGGGTAGCCGAGGCCTTCGACCTGGTCGCCCGCTCCAACCAGGCGGGCAGGGTGGTGCTCGACTTCTCCGAGCCCAAGCCGGCGGTGAAGCACGCCCGGGCGGCCGCGGATATCCGGTCGGACGGCGCCTACCTCGTCACTGGCGGGCTCGGTGACTTCGGCCTGGCCACCGCGGCGTGGCTGGCCGGGAAGGGCGCCGGCACAATCGTTCTCGCCGGCCGACGGGGTGTGACCAACGGCGAGCAGCAAGCCGCGCTCGACGCCCTGCGGGCCGCCGGAGCCAAGGTGCGGGTCGAGATTCTGGACGTCGGTGACCGGGACAGCGTGACGGCGCTACTGGCCCGGCTCTCCGACGGCCAGCCCCTGCGCGGTGTATTCCACGCCGCCGGCGTCCTGGCCGACGAGCCGTTCAGCCAGCTCAGTCAGCAGGCGCTCAGCTCCGTGCTGTGCCCGAAGGCCCGCGGCGCCCTGATCCTCAGCGAAGCGTTAGCCGACACCGAGCTGGACCACTTCGTGCTCTACAGCTCGGTGGGCAGCCAGGCGGGCCTGATTCCACAGACCAGCTACGCCGCCGCCAACGCGGTACTGGATCACCTGGCCCACCACCGGTCCAACCTCGGGCTGCCCGCGCTGGCGGTGAACTGGGGTGCCCTATCCGGCGGCATGGCCACCGCGAGCGATCAGATCTCGGCTTACCTGGCGCTCAACGGATTGCTCCCCATCCCACTCAGTGCCGCTTGCGAATATCTGGACACCGCCATCGGCCTCGATCCGGTCCAAGTGACGATTGCCGACGTCGACTGGGCGAAGTGGGCGACGATGCACCCGGCTTCCGCGGGCACTCCGCGGTTCGCAGCCCACGTCAAGGCGGCGAAAGCCAAAAACACGGCAGCGGATGGGGTGCGCGCCGAACTCGTGGCGATGCCAACGGAACAGCGCGCAGAAGTGCTCACCTACATGCTGGCCGAACACGCAGCTGGTGTGCTCGGCATCCCCGCCGAGGCCGTCGACTGCCAGACCCCGCTCCCCGAACTCGGATTGGATTCACTGATGGCAGTCGAACTGCGCGCACGCGTCAGTATCGCGTTGGACCTGGAGATATCTCCCATGGAACTGACCCGCTCCGGCGGCCTGTCCGCGCTCGCGGCGCGGCTCGGTGACAAGTTAGCGGTGGTGTGATGAGCAGCGAAGCCCGAGATTTGGCGCGACAGATGCTCGGTCGCCTGGAGGGGCGAGCCGAATCCCAGGCGGAGACCGCCGGCAACCTGCCGGCGCAGGGCTCGACCCCGGCGGCCCGGCGGGCCCCCCGGCTGGAGACGACACGTCGGCGGCCGGCACTGCATCGGGTGCCCAACCGTCCCGCCAGTCAGCGGTCACGGACCCTCATCACCCGACTGCCCCATGTGCAGGAGTCGCTCGCCCGCGACAGGGAACTCAACGATGGTCTGGCGGCAGTGGACCGGCCCAGCCCTTATTACCGCTGCCATGAGGGCGTCAACGGAGCGACGATCCAGCTCGGCGATCGCGAGTTCATCAACTACTCGAGCTATAACTATCTCGGTCTGGCAGATCACCCGCGGCTGGTCGCAGCCGCCAAGCGGGCGCTGGACGAGTATGGCACCACCAGCGGTGCCACCCGAATCGTCTCTGGCAATATTCCCTTGCACCATGAGCTTGAACGCATGCTGGCCGACGCCTACGACGTCGAGGACGCAACCACGGTCGGCAGCGGATACCTGACCAACGCCTCAGTGATCGGTTTCGTGCTCGGCGAAAAGGATCTCGCGGTGTGTGACGCGTTGGTGCACAACAGCATCGTCACCGGCACACAGTGGGCCGGTTGCCAGCGGTTGCAGTTCCGGCATAACGATCCAGAGTCGCTGGATGCGCTGCTGACCCGCACGCGAGGGCACTTCGAGCGGGCGATGGTGATTCTCGAGGGCGTCTATTCGATGGACGGCGACTACGTCGCGCTTCCGGAAATGATCGAGGTCGCGCGCCGACACGATGCGTTCGTAATGGTCGACGAGGCCCATTCCTTCGGTGTGCTGGGAGAGCGCGGCGGCGGCATCCGAGAACTGTTCGACCTGCCCGGCGACGCTGTCGACATCTGGATGGGCACCCTGTCGAAGGCCCTGGCCAATCACGGCGGATTCATCGCCGGTAAACGGGATCTCATCCACGCTTGCCGGATGTCCGCGCCCGGGATGAGCCTCTATGCAGCGGGCCTCACCCCCGCCACCGCCGCGGGCACCATCGAGGCGATCCGGGTGATCGCCGACGAGCCCGAGCGGCTGGAGCGGCTGCGCGCCAACTCGCAGCGGTTCCTCTACGGCGCCAAGGCCGCCGGCCTGGACGTCGGCCCCGCCCACGGGACTCCGATCATCCCGGTCATGATCGGCTCGACCCACAACGCGGTGAAAGCCGCAGTGTTGCTGGCGGATGCGGGCATCAACGTGAATCCGATCGCGTACCCGGCGGTGGCCGAGCGTGAGGCGCGGCTGCGGTTCTTCCTATCCAGTGAGCACACACCCGGGATGATCGATGACACCCTGCGGTTGCTGACCGAGATCGTCAGCCTGGTGACGGCGGCGTAGTGATGCAGAAAATCGCACGGCTCGCGATCGCCGCACCACGTTCGATCATCGCAATCGCGTTGCTGGTCATGCTTGGGACCGCGGTGTTCGGCGTACCTTGCGTCAAAAGCCTGGCGGGCGGCGGCTTTCAGGATGTGGCCTCGGAATCGGCGCGGGCAGCCGCCCTGCTCGCCGATAAGTTCCACCGGTCCATCGACACCAAGATGCTGATTATGCTGACCTCGGCGGACGGCGCCGACTCCGCGGCGGTCCGTAGGGTGGGAACCGACATCGCCGGGCAACTGGGCAGCTCACCGTATGTGACTCAGGTCGTTTCGCCGTGGAACACGCCACCGGCCGTAGCCGCGACATTAATCAGCAAAGACAACAGGTCCGCGCTGGTTGTCGCGGATTTGATTGGGGGCGAGCGTAATTCAGGTACTTATGCCCAGAGGCTTTCCGACGAGCTGATCCACGACCGCGACGGGGTCAAGGTCCAAGCCGGTGGGCCGGCCGCTATCGACGCGCAGATCACCCAGCAGACCGAACAAGACCTGCTGATGATGGAATCCATCGCGGTGCCATTGAGCTTCCTGGTGCTGGTCGCAGTGTTCGGCGGCCTGATCGCTTCGGCGTTGCCGGTGTTCGTCGGCGGGATGGCGATCTTCGGGTCCATGGCGGTCCTGCGGGCAATCACCTATTACACCGATGTGTCTATCTTCGCCCTGAATCTGGCGACCGCGATGGGGCTGGCGGTGGCGATCGACTACACGTTGCTCATCCTCAATCGCTTCCGCGACGAGCTGGCCAAGGGGGTGTCGCGCGACCAGGCGCTGGTGCGGACCGTGGCCACCGCAGGCCGCACCGTACTTTTCTCGGCGGTGACGGTGATCTTGTCGATGATGCCGATGCTGCTATTTCCGATGTACTTCCTGAAGTCTTTCGCCTATGCCGGTATCGGGGTGGTGATTTTCGCGGCGGCTGGGGCGTTGCTCGTGACGCCGGCGCTGATCGTGTTGCTGGGCAACCGGCTCGACTCCCTCGATCTGCGTCGGCTATTCCGTCGTTCCCAGAAGACCAAGCCGTATCCGCAACCGGAGCAGACGTTTTGGTACCGCTCGACCAAGTGGGTAATTCGTCACGCCGTCCCGGCCGGGCTTGCGGTGACGGCGCTGCTGCTTGTCTTGGGGACGCCCTTCCTTGGCGTCCACAGCGGGGTGCCCGACGACCGGGTGCTGCCAAGATCGGCGCCCGCCCACCATGTGGGAGACGCGCTGCGCACCGGCTTCAACGCCGACTCGGCCACCAATGTCGAGGTGGTGATCCCCCACGCAACGGGCATCACCGAGGCGGATCTAGGCCGCTACGCCGTACAGCTGTCCCAAGTACCCAATGTCACATGGGTGTCGTCGCCGACGGCGGTGTACGCAGGCGGTCGTGCGGTCGGGCCGCCGAACGGCACCGCCGCATTGGGTGATGGGAGCGCCTTCTTGACCGTAGCCAGCGCGGCGCCCCTGTTCACACCCGAGTCGCAGGACCAGCTTCGGGCCTTACACGCGGTTCCCCGACCCGAAGGCGTGCCGATCCAACTGACGGGTGAGGCGCAGACGAACAGCGACACCGTGGAGGCGGTCACCAGCCGACTCCCCGTCGTGTTGACGATAATCGCGGTGGCAACGTTCCTCTTGCTGTTCGCATTGACCGGAAGTGTCGTGGTGCCCCTGAAGGCCTTGGCGCTCAACGTTATATCGCTCGGTGCGACCTTTGGCGCGCTGGTGTGGATCTTCCAGGACGGCCACCTCGGCGGCCTGGGCACCACACACGCCGGCACCCTCGACCTCAACATGCCTGTGCTGTTGTTCTGTATCGCCTTCGGCCTTTCGATGGACTACGAGGTGTTCCTGATCGCCCGCACCCGTGAATACTGGCTGGCTTCCGGTCAGACTCGCGAGGACAACGATGAGAGCGTGGCCCTGGGCCTGGCGCACACCGGCCGCGTGATCACCGCCGCCGCCGCCATCATGGCGATCGCATTCGCAGCACTGACAGCCGCGCAGGTGTCGTTCATGCGGATGTTCGGCGTGGGACTCACGGTGGCGATCCTGGTCGACGCGACCCTGGTGCGGATGATCTTGGTGCCCGCGTTCATGCACCTGCTGGGTCGCGTCAACTGGTGGGCGCCAAAACAATTGGCCCGGCTACACCGCGGAATGGGACTAAGTGAGTGGCACGGCAGCGACCCACCGGTCGATGAAGATCCGCCCGGGGAGTTTCGGCGGCAGCCCGACCAGCTATCCGTCAGCAGGTAACGGGCCGATCAGGCCACGCCTTTGCGCCGCAAGACGGGCAGCACGCCCTCGGCGAACCAGTACGCCTCTTCCAGGTGGGGGTAGCCGGACAGGATGAATTCGTCGAAGCCCAGCGAGTGGTATTCGGCGATCAGATTGGCGACCTCCTCGTGGCTGCCGACCAGCGCCGTGCCCGCGCCGCCGCGCACCAGTCCCACCCCGGCCCACAGATTGGGGTAGATCTCCAGCTGGTCGAGGCGACCGCCATGTAGCGCCGTCATCCGCCGCTGCCCCTCTGACTCCGAATGAGCGTGGAGCTCAGTCGCATTCGCGATCTGTTCGGGACTGAGCTCGCTGACCAGTTCCTCGGCGACGGCCCACGCGGCGGCCGAGGTGTCGCGGCTGATCGTGTGCAGCCTGATGCCGAACCGCAGGCCGCGGC
>NZ_LZLE01000192.1 GCF_001673155.1 Mycobacterium sp. 1423905.2
GGTGTGCGGCCCTTTTGCTTGCCATAGACACCCGGTGCACTGGCACAAGTCACACTCGCGCCCGGTTTGCCTGGTTAACACCGAGCACCGAGGGAATGCATACCGAGTACATAGCGCTCACTGTTCATCACCGGCCGTCAAGCGCCCGTACATTTGAGCTTTCTATGAGGTACGTGACGGCCGCATATGTGGTTGAAAGAATCATTGACCATGACTGCAATGTCCGGATATGCACGCAGCCAACGTCCGCGTCAGGCCATTCTGGGGCAGCTACCTCGGATTAACCGCGCCGACGGGTCGCCGATCCGGGTGTTGCTGGTCGACGACGAGCCGGCGCTGACGAACCTGGTGAAGATGGCGCTGCACTACGAAGGCTGGGACGTCGAGATCGCCCACAACGGGCGGGAGGCCATCGCGAAGTTCGACCGGATCAGCCCGGATGTCCTGGTGCTCGACATCATGCTGCCCGACGTCGACGGCCTGCAGATCCTGCAGCGGGTCCGGGAAGCCGACGCCTACACCCCGACACTGTTTCTGACCGCCCGCGACTCGGTCATGGACCGGGTGACGGGCTTGACCGCGGGCGCTGACGACTACATGACCAAACCCTTCAGCCTGGAAGAACTGGTCGCCCGGCTGCGGGGGTTACTGCGCCGTTCCAGTCATCTCGCCCCGCCCGCCGACGAGTCGCTCAAAGTCGGTGACCTCAAGCTCGACGCGGCCAGCCGGGAAGTCACCCGCGGTGGCACACCGATCTCGCTGTCGTCGACAGAATTCGAACTGTTGCGCTTCCTCATGCGCAATCCCCGCCGCGCGCTGAGCCGCACCGAAATCCTCGACCGTGTCTGGAATTACGACTTCGCCGGCCGCACCAGCATCGTTGACCTGTACATTTCCTACTTGAGGAAGAAAATCGACGCGGACCGCGAGCCGATGATCCACACGGTTCGCGGGATTGGGTACATGCTTCGACCACCGGAATGAGCTTGGCTTGACAGGGGACCGCAACACCCCGCGGTGGCTGCCCCGCTCGCTACGCCAGCAGTTGCTTATCGGCGTCCTGGCCGTGGTGACGCTGGTCTTGGTGGCTGTCGGTGCGGTGTCGGTGCTGAGCCTGCGTGGCTACGTGACCGCGATGAACGACGCCGAAGTCGCCGAATCCATGCATGCGTTCAGCCATGCCTACGCCAGATACCGCAACGGCGAGCACACGTCGCTGCGTGCCGGCTACCCGCCGGTGGACCAGGCGCTGCTGGAGTTCACCGGTCAGACGCCGGGCAACCTCATCGCGGTACTGCGCGACGGCGTGGTGATCGGGTCGGCCGTCTTCTCCGAGGACGAACCACAACCCGCACCACCCGATGTCGTCCGCGCCATCGAGGCCCAATCGTGGAACGACGGTCCGTCGCGCATCGAGACCCTGGGCAGCCTGGGACCGCACCAGGTCGACAGCCGCGCCGCCGGATCCGACCGGCTGATCGTCGGCGTCTCGCTGAGCCTCACCGATCAGATCATCGCCCGAAAACAGATCACCACCACGGCGCTGGTGGCCACCGCGCTGGTGGTGACCGCGGCGCTCACCATCTGGGTGGTTGGGTTGGCCCTGCGCCCGCTGAGCCGGGTGGCCGCGACCGCGGCGGAGGTCGCCGCGATGCCGCTCACCGGTGACGACCACCAGATCAGTGCGCGCGTGCGCCGCGAAGACACCGACCCGGACAACGAAGTCGGGATCGTCGGGCACACACTGAACCGGTTGCTGGACAACGTCGACAGCGCGCTGGCGCACCGCGTCGAATCCGACATGCGGATGCGGCAATTCATCACCGACGCCAGCCACGAACTGCGCACCCCGCTGGCGGCGATTCAGGGCTACGCCGAGCTGACTCGACAGGACAGTTCCGACCTGCCGCCCACCACCGAATACGCCTTGGCCCGCATCGAATCGGAGGCCCGGCGAATGGCGTCGCTGGTCGACGAACTGCTGCTGCTGTCTCGTCTGGGCGAAGGCGAGGACCTGCAGACCGAGGATCTCGACCTGACCGACGTGGTGATCAACGCGGTCAACGACGCGGCCGTCGCCGCGCCCACCCACAACTGGGTCAAGGAGCTGCCCGAAGGGCCGGTGTGGGTCAACGGCGACCACGCGCGCCTGCATCAACTGCTGAGCAACCTGCTGACCAACGCCTACGTGCACACCCCGCCCGGGGTCACGGTGACCACCGCCATCAGCTGCCACCACGGCAACGGTGAAGAGCCCTACGTCGAATTGACCGTGGCCGACGACGGACCCGACATCGATCCCGAAGTACTTCCCCACCTGTTCGATCGGTTTGTCCGGGCCAGCAAGGCGCCGTCGAACGGGTCCGGACACGGTTTGGGGCTCGCCATCGTCAGCTCCATCGTCAAGGCACACCGGGGCACGGTCACCGCCGAGTCGGCCAATGGGCTGACGGTCTTTCGTGTGCGGCTGCCGATGATCGACCAGCCGATCACCTAGCTCAGCGGAGCATGCAATGACGACTGTTGTCCCGGCTGGACGACGGTGTGTCGGCTATCGTGCAGCTCTTCCAACCGGTGATAGGCATGGCACCAGGTCGCGTTGTATTCGAAGCGCGATATCGCACCGACCGACAACATCCGATCCGCGCTGACCAGCATCTTGGTGAGCGACAACCAGTTCCGGTAGCTTGCTCGCTGCGCTTCGTCGCCGCCGTCGGG
>NZ_LZLE01000193.1 GCF_001673155.1 Mycobacterium sp. 1423905.2
CGAGCGTGTGGCGTGGCCAACGGCCTTTCGCGTGGAACTGCTTGTCGCACGCGGTTTTCCGTTACGCCCGGCGCGCCCTTAGCCGACCGGCGCGATCAGGGTCTGGCCTGCGGTGACCGTCGAGGAATTGAGGCCGTTGAGGTCACGGATCTCATCGGCGACCTGACGAGCCGGCGCGCCGGGCGCGACGCGGGCGGCCACGTCTTGCAGTGACTCCCCCGGTTCGACCCGGACCACCGCAAGTGAGTCCGGCACCCGCGACGACGACTCGCCGGACTGGTTGTTCATCGCGCCGCCGAAATCGGCAATCAACCCCAGCCACAGGGTGATCAGTCCGGCGAGCACAGCCAACCCCACGGTCGTTGCGACACTCACGGCACGCCGGCGATGCGGCGCGGTCGACATGGCGACCCCGGTGCCGTGGTAGCGCAGTGGGGCGCCCGCCGGCCGTGACGATGCCGGTCGCCGCGAGCGAATTTGCCCGGTGCGGCAGGAAGGCTCGTTCAGCGGCCGGGTCATCGGCCGAGGAAGAACCCGGTGCCCGTTCGGCATACGCGACGGGTCTGTGTAGATCATTGTCATGTCGAGTCCTCCGGTCGACTTATCGCTCGTGTGTTCGACCATAGTCGCTCATGTGTTCGACATCCGAACATTTGATCGACGCGTGTCGCACGAGCCAAACGTTAGACGTGACCACCGACAAGCCCTTGCCGGCTGCTAGCAGCTGCATAGGTCGCGGATACCCGATCTATCAAAAAGTTACGCCTTTGTAATTCACTAATATCTGCCGAGTTGAGACGACTTTTTCGCCCTGGCGACACACTGGTCGAACACATGTTTGATTCCTGTACCGGATGGCGTTACATTCAGTGCCATGAGCGACAGCAATGACACGTCCGCCCCCGACGGAGAGGCCGGCAACGGCCGCTCGCCTGGCTTCGATTCATCGCTGACCGAGCGGCAGCGAACCATCCTCAATGTCATCCGCGCCTCGGTGACCAGTCGCGGCTACCCACCGAGCATCCGGGAAATCGGCGACGCCGTCGGGCTGACGTCCACGTCCTCGGTCGCCCACCAGTTACGCACCCTGGAGCGAAAAGGCTATTTGCGCCGAGATCCGAACCGTCCGCGCGCGGTGGACGTGCGCGGCGCCGACGAGGCGGTGACACCGCCGGTGACCGATGTGGCCGGGTCGGACGCCCTACCGGAACCAACTTTCGTGCCTGTCCTCGGGCGTATCGCGGCCGGCGGCCCCATCCTTGCCGAAGAAGCTGTCGAGGACGTTTTCCCGCTGCCGCGTGAGTTGGTCGGCGAGGGAACGCTGTTCCTGCTCAAGGTGGTCGGTGACTCGATGGTCGAGGCGGCCATCTGCGACGGCGACTGGGTGGTGGTGCGCCAGCAGAACGTCGCGGACAACGGCGACATCGTGGCCGCGATGATCGACGGCGAGGCGACGGTCAAGACGTTCCGGCGAGCGGGCGGCCAAATCTGGTTGATGCCGCACAACCCGGCCTACGACCCCATCCCGGGCAACGACGCGACCGTGCTGGGCAAGGTCGTGACCGTGATCCGCAAGGTCTGAGCCCGGCGGTGGTCAGTCCGCCTTGACGAAGCCGTTGGCTTGGGCGACTTCCTCGCTGGCGAACCATATTTCGGCCAAGGTGTCGTCGTACAGCGCGCTGGTGGGTGTGTAGTACAACCCGAAGCGGGCGCTGGCCTTGATCGGGTAGCCGTCCGGCGGCTGGTAGGGATCGTGGTCCAGCGGTAGGTGGATCATCGGGCGCCCCGAGGCGTTGCCGCCGGCTGCGGGGCCGGCTGCGGGACCCCGCTCGGCGGACTCGGCGGCTCCGTTTTCGGCGACATCGGCGTCGACGGCCGCGTGCCGACCGATCCTCGGCTCGGCGGCCGCGACCGTTGCTTCCGCCGGGGCGGCGTCCAGATCGAACGCCTCGGTGCGCGAATCACTCGGATAGAACGTGTCCGGGAACACCGCGTC
>NZ_LZLE01000194.1 GCF_001673155.1 Mycobacterium sp. 1423905.2
GCGCGGCCCTCGACGAGTTGCGCAAGCGGGAGAAGGCCGCGACCCGCGAACTCGACGCGATCGCCGCCCAGCGCCGTCGCCTCCCCATGGTGGAACTGCCTGACTACACGCTGATCGGCGCCGACGGGCCGATCCGTCTGGCCGACGTGTTTGACGGTCGCTCGCAACTGATCGTCTACCACCACATGTGGACCGACGGTGAGGAATGGCAGTGCCCCGGCTGCACCGGCTTCACTTCGCAATTCACTCGATTGGAGATGCTCGACAACTACGACGCCCGGTTCGTCATCGTCACGACCGGACCGATCGACGACGCGCTCGCCTATAAGCGCAAGGTCGGCAACCGGATGCAGTGGTACTCGTCGTCGCAAAGCCCGTTCGCCGCCGACATGGACGCACCGCCCGGCGGTGGCTTCGGCATCAACGTGTTTCTGCGCAACGGAGATACGGTGTACCGCACGTGGCATACCGCCGGGCGCGGCACCGAGCAACTCAGTTACACCTTCGGGCTGCTGGACATCTTGCCCTGGGGGCGTCAGGAAGAGTGGCAAGACTCCCCCGCCGGGTGGCCGGCCCGACCGACGTATTCGGGTTGGCCGGGTTCCCCCGATATCGCCCGCGCTTACGGAGCGCAACAAACTCTTGACTGAGTCCAGATAAGTACGTCATATTGACGAAGTGTCCTCGGCACCGGACTACGCAGAGCAACTGCGATTAGCCGATCTACGAGTGACCCGTCCAAGAGTCGCCGTGCTGGAAGCTGTGCACGCCCACCCGCACGCCGACACCGACACCCTGTTCTCGGCCGTGCGAGTCGGCCTGCCCGACGTTTCCCGGCAGGCCGTGTACGACGTGCTCAATGCGCTGACCGCGGTCGGTCTGGTGCGACGAATTCAGCCTTCCGGATTGGTCGCCCGCTATGAATCGCGCGTCGGCGACAACCATCACCACGTCGTGTGCCGAAAGTGCGGCGTCATCGCCGACGTGGATTGCGCGGTCGGCGAGGCGCCATGCCTGACGCCGTCTGACGACAACAACGATTTGGATGGCTTTGTTCTCGACGAGGCCGAAGTCATCTACTGGGGCCAGTGCCCCGACTGCTCGACTGCCGGATCACAGCCGTGATCACAGCCCATCAATCACACCGGAAGGAAAGCTGTGTCAACTGAATCGCAGAGCCGCCCGCCCCACGAGGACACCAAGACGGCGAGTAACAGCGAAAGCGAAAACCCGGCAATCTCCTCCCCCAAACCCAAGTCGAGTGCGCCGCGGACCAACCGGGACTGGTGGCCCGATCAGGTCGACCCGTCCACCTTGCACCCGCACTCGCCGCAGGCCAATCCGCTCGGCGACGACTTCGACTACGCGCAGGAATTCGCCAAGCTCGACGTCGAGGCGCTCAAGGCCGACGTCATCTCGGTGTTGACCACCTCGCAGGACTGGTGGCCCGCCGACTACGGCCACTATGGCGGTCTGATGATCCGGATGAGCTGGCACGCCGCGGGTACGTACCGCATTTTCGACGGCCGCGGCGGCGGCGGTCAGGGCATGCAGCGCTTCGCCCCGCTGAACAGCTGGCCGGACAACGCGAACCTGGACAAGGCTCGGCGGTTGCTGTGGCCGGTCAAGAAAAAGTACGGCAGCAAGGTCTCGTGGGCGGACCTGCTGCTTTTCGCCGGTAACGTCGCTCTGGAATCCATGGGATTCCAGACGTTTGGTTTTGCCTTCGGTCGCGAAGACGTCTGGGAGCCAGAAGAAATAATCTTCGGTGAAGAGGACACCTGGCTGGGCACTGACCAGCGCTACTCCGGTGAGCGCGATCTCGCCCAGCCCTACGGCGCCACGACGATGGGGCTCATCTACGTCAATCCGGAAGGGCCCGAAGGTAAACCGGACCCGATCGCAGCGGCGCGCGACATCCGCGAGACGTTCGGCCGCATGGCCATGAACGACGAGGAGACCGCCGCCCTGATCGTCGGTGGGCACAGCTTCGGCAAGACCCACGGCGCCGGAGACGGCGACCTGGTCGGTCCGGAGCCCGAAGGCGCCCCGATCGAGCAACAGCAGTTGGGATGGAAGAGCTCGTTCGGGACCGGCAAGGGCAAGGACGCCATCACCAGCGGTCTGGAAGTGGTGTGGACCTCCACGCCGACCAAGTGGGGCAACGGTTTCCTGCAGAACCTGTACGGCTACGAGTGGGAGCTGACCAAGAGCCCCGCCGGCGCGTGGCAGTTCACCGCCAAGGACGGTGCCGGTGCCGGCACCATCCCCGACCCCTTCGACGGCCCGGGGCGCGCGCCGACGATGCTGGTCACCGACGTGGCGCTGCGTGAGGATCCCATCTACGGCCAGATCACGCGACGCTGGCTGGACCACCCCGAGGAGCTGTCCGAGGCGTTCGCCAAGGCCTGGTACAAGCTGCTGCACCGCGACATGGGCCCGGTCAGCCGCTACCTCGGGCCGTGGGTGCCCGAGCCGCAGCTCTGGCAGGACCCGGTGCCGGCCGTCGACCACGACCTGGTGGATGAGCAGGACATCGAATCGCTGAAGAGCAAGGTGCTGGACTCCGGCTTGACGGTTCAGCAGCTGGTCAAGACGGCGTGGTCGTCGGCGTCGAGCTTCCGTCGTACCGACAAGCGAGGCGGCGCCAACGGTGCGCGAGTGCGCCTGGAACCGCAGCGCCGCTGGGAGGTCAACGAGCCCACCGAGTTGGACAAGGTTCTCCCGGTGCTGGAGCGCATCCAGCAGGAGTTCAACGACTCGGCCTCGGGCGGCAAGAAGATCTCGCTGGCTGACCTGATTGTGCTGGCCGGTTCCGCGGCGGTCGAAAAGGCGGCCAAAGACGCCGGGTACGAGATCTCGGTGCACTTTGCCCCCGGACGTACCGACGCCTCGCAGGAGACCACGGACGTCGAGTCGTTCGCAGTGCTCGAACCGCGGGCCGACGGGTTCCGCAACTATGTGCGTCCCGGCGAGAAGGCGCCACTGGAGCAGTTGCTGATGGAGCGCGCCTACCTGCTGGGCGTCACCGGACCCGAGCTTGCGGTGCTGGTCGGAGGCCTGCGGGCGTTGGGCGCCAACCACGGCGGCTCCAAGCATGGGGTGTTCACCGACCAGGTGGGCGCGCTGACCAACGACTTCTTCGTCAATCTGCTCGACATGGGCACCGAGTGGAAGGCGTCGGAGACCACGGAGAACGTCTACGAGGGCCGTGACCGGGCCACCGGTGAAGCCAAGTGGACGGCGACCGCCAACGACCTTGTCTTCGGATCGAACTCAGTGCTGCGGGCGATCGCCGAGGTCTATGCGCAAGACGACGCCAAGGGCAAGTTCGTGGAGGACTTCGTTGCGGCGTGGGTCAAGGTGATGAACGCCGACCGGTTCGACATCAAGTAACGGCACGACACGACACCACCCCGCGACCACGTTCGCGGGGTGGTGTTTGTTATGGGCCGGCCCCGCTGACCGTGGCCAATGTGGTGGTCCGCGTCGACGAAGGCGGCGTCGACGACGTCTTTGGCCCGCACGCCGTCGCTGTCAAGACGGTTGCCACCAGCACGGCGCCCAGCACGACCCTGCGTGCGCAGGCCCGACTCACCGACCCAGATCCCACTGCCCGTAATCGGCGGCCAGCACGTCGTCGACATCCACCCGGATACCGTTCAACACCGGACCCTCCAGTACGCCCTGATACAGCACGGCCGCCGGCTCGCGCTGGCCGTTCGACCACGCCTTGGTTTGCCACGCCCAGCTATGCCCCGGCGTGGTCGAGCGCCCGACGACCCCGTCGTTGATCGCCCACCCGCACGCCTGGGCGTGCCCGTAGATGCCGGTGCGGTCCACACCCAGTATCGAGTTGATGCCCCGAAACCATTGCACGACAGGCCCATTCCAGGTGTTGCTGTCGATATTGTCGTCGACGCTGAAGAATATCGGTGCCGACGGCGGCCCGCCCGCGGCCGCGTGCAACTGCTGAGCCGTTTTCGCATCCGCGACGCCGCCGTCGTATCCGCGGGTGAAGTCTGACGGGTCGGGCCAACCGGGCTTCCCGTACTGGAAGTTGCTGACGATGTGCAGACCCGCGGCCCGCAGCGCGTCGGCGTATTGGCGGGTGATCGGCTTGGCCTCGAAGTTGGCCCCCGGCCGCGACATGGACACGTAGTTGACCACACCGTCGTATCCGGCGGCCTTGATCTCCTCGGGTGCAATGGTTCGCTCGGCGAAATCGATCAGTTTGGTGGCCGCGGCCGACGCGTTCGGCGCGCCAAGGGCCGCGCCCGCCGCCCCCAGCAGAATCGGCGACAAAGCGAACTTGAACGCATCGCGTCGCGAAACACCCGGCGCACCCGAACCATGCACGGCGCGATGGTAGCAATCGATGCGCCGCCGGCCCCAGCGAACGCCGGCCTAAGCCCGCTTGAGCTCCGTTTGCGCTTCTTTGAGCCGTTCGCCGGCGGCCCGGCTGGCCTGACGAGCTTTTTCGTAGCGGCTTTCAGCCTGCTGCACTTCACGCTCGGCTTCCTTCAGCGCCGCCGCCGCCTCGTCGCGGCGCTCACGAGCCTCGGCGCGTTCGGTATGGCGCTCGGACAGCACGCTGTCGGCTTCGTCTTTGGCGCCCTCAGCAGCGGTCACTGCGTCGCGCAGCTTCTCCAACCGTCGACGGGCCGCGTCGTCGGCCTGTTTGTCGGCCTCCGGTTGCGGCTTCGATTTCTTCTCGTCGGTGCGGCGTTGCGACCGGCCTTGCGTCGATACCGGCATCGCGGCGCCGAAACCGCCAAAGCCCGACCAACGCTCCGCCTTGGTCAACCGGCCCAGTCGCTCACGGACCTCGGGGTCGGCGACCGC